>DATARJ010000124.1:0-2646 GCA_036264205.1 Methylocella sp. | reverse complement strand
GCTTCCATTCGGTAATGGACAGACCGGATTCGGTGAGCCTTGTCGCGCCGCCAACGATCACCATCAAAAAGACGAGACCGGCGAGGATCCAGAGCCAAATCGCCACGGCGCGATGGAGCGCCGGCTGCCGGGCGCCTTTTGCCGCGTGCAAGATAGCGAAATTGGCCGGCGGTTCGCCCATGCCGGGTTCCTCGAATGGCGTATGGCTTCCACGCTGGCGTAAAGACAGCTGTCAGGCAGCGTACTCCGGCGGAATGTGCCCTTGGGATCCGGTGCAAGGATAGAACGTCGCACCAAGGGCGTAGACCGGTGGCAGATCAATACCCGGCGGCGTGGCGCGACCGCTTGCCAAGTGGCCGGGCAGCAGGTGCGTATGAGGTCCATCGGGCGATTGCCCGCCGGGCGGTGGGATGGGAGCGTAAATCTCCGCGCGCCCTAAAGGCGATTCAACGACCCTTGCCGGACTGTGCTTCACGATCATGGCTCCGACGCCTTGCAAGACATCCGAAAGCGGCAGGCCTGACGCCTGGTTCAGCTTATCCCGCAGCTCGGTCGCGGAAGTTCGGACACAGAACCGAAGGTCGGCGCGCCCCAGACCGAGATCGAACCAAGCATCGTTTCGACACTCGGGCCGGATGGCGCCCTCGTCGCGGCCAAGCGGCGTGAGTGTTGTGGCAATCGGCAAAGTTGCCATCGCCTTCAAGACAACGAGAAAAATGGCCCGATTGCCACGACGGGGGTGATCGGCTCGCAGTCGCAGCGCTCTGACATGTTCGCCTAGTGTCAACCGGAGCGCACCGCGGTCTGAGATCGCCGTAATGGTCTCGCCAGTTACGGAAACGTCGCATGGTTCGTCATGATGGCAAAAGAATTCGGCGGTCGCGCCGTAGCAACCAAAGGCCCAGGTGCCGGATCTCTGGTCCACGCTTTCGGCAACGAACTCGACAATCCGGACGGGCGACCAAGGCATGCGTGTAATCGAAATGCCCAACGCGTCGATGCGCTCCGGCAGGATGGCCCAGATCGCGCTACGGCGCACATCGCAGGCCGAAGACCATTCGGCGATCTCATCGCCTGTGCGGCCGCATCCAAGACACAAGCCCAAGGCGCCGTCCATCGTGCAGATACCGATACAGGGGCTCGGGATGGCCTTTGTCTGAATGTTCATTCGCTGTGCTACAGACTACGACCAATAAGACGCTCACTTCGTCGGCAAGGTGAAAGCCATAAACTCCCGCGGGGACGATGTCCATGTGCCGCATGCCGCAAGCGGAAAATGGGGCAAAATGCGTCGGGGCACTCGCAAATTCACCGGCACGAGCGTGATCATCGAATTTGTGCGGTCTCCGGGAACGTAATTTCGCCCATTCGTTCGTCGTCAAGCTGCGTCCAACCCGAGACTTCGCGGCGACTCAGCCGGGAGACCAATGAGCAAAACCTCGCGCGCGCCGCTTTCAATCAAGCGCGCCTCGGCTTCGATTACGCCGCCGCCGCGCGGCTCTCGCGCCGCCAGCAGGACAACATCGGCTTTCGCGGCGAGGATTCCGGCCATGCCGTTTTGGTCGAGAGCCGGCGCGATCATCACGATGAAATCATAGATCCCGGCCAAGGCATCGATCACATTTGCGAATTCGTGAAGATCCAGCTCGCCGTTGCGTCCAATCTGCAGAAAATGAAGCCGCGACGCCGGGTCGCGGCGAATGACTTCGGCGAAAGAGGCCGTTCCGGCAAGAAGATCGTCGAGCGCGGGTTTGGTGCCCGGCAGATCCGGCACGCCGGCGGCGGAACTTTCAAAATCCGATAGACTGGACTCGTCGAGGCCGATGACGATCGAACGTCCTTCGCGGGCGAGGCCGCGTGCGAGATCGAGCATCATGCAAGCCGCCGCGCCGGTTGCCTGGAGGCTCGTCGCAACAATCCGGATACCTTGGCGAATACCCTGCCGTGTGGCCTGCCGGGTGCCTGGCGGCCCGCCCGCCAGCGCGGAAACCGCCAGGATGCGCGCCACGATCTTCGCCATGGCTCGCCAATAATCGGGGTCATCGCCGCCGGTTTCCTCCTCGATTGCCGGCGGCGGGTCAAATTTTGGATTTAATCGCGGACTTAGCTCCGCCGCATCCGTGAAGCGGGCGAAAACGCGAACCTGTCCGAGCGCGCGCGGCTGTTCGAAAGGCGCGTCCACGCGAAGAGGCAAGCGCCCGCGCGGCAGCACGATCGACACAAATGCGCCAAAAGCCATGGCGAGCATCGCGGCCCCCGACACGATCAGCAAGGCCTCCCTTGGATAAAGCGGAAGTTGCGGCGCGACGGCGCGCGAAACGATGCGCGCGTCCAACTTGCGCGGCAAATCGGCGGCACGCTTGGCGCCAGCGCGCATTTCGAGATAGAGTTCGGCGATGCGATTGGCGGCGTTCGCGGCAAGTTCGCGATCCTCGGACTGAAATGCGACCGTGACGAGACCGCCCCTGTCCGGCCCGCTCACCCGCAGGCGGTCCTGATAGGCTTCGAGGACCCGGTCCTCCGGGCTTTGCCGCGCCGGATCGCGCAGGATGCCGAGAAGGATTAGAGCGCGGAAACCGGGTCCGAAGCCCCTCATCACCGGATCGAATTCCGGATTGTCCTCGAGGCCGAGATCCTTGATCGCCA
>DATARJ010000099.1:0-3567 GCA_036264205.1 Methylocella sp. | reverse complement strand
GAGGGACTCACCCGGGCTATCCAGCGAGCCGGACCCATAAGGAGGAACATTTCTGGCAAAGCGGTGGGGTCGCGGCCATAAAGCGGTCGTCCGCGCCTGCGGTTTCCGTTCAATTTCCTTTGGACTTGCTTGAAAACCTGTCCGGGGAGTGCGAGCAAGGATCGGGCACATCTTGCGATAGGAAAGTGGCTTTGCGCCAAGTTGCGCTAGAATTGCGAGACGAGTTCGAGTCCGAGTGACGGCATGACGGTTCTGGTGACAGGCGGGGCGGGTTACATCGGCGGCCATATGGTGTTGGCCTTCCTCGATGCCGGCGAAAACGTTGTCGTTCTCGATGACCTTTCGACAGGGTTCCGCGTGGCGGTCAAGCACCCGGCGAAACTCATTGCCGGCGATGTCGGCGACGCGGCGCTCGTTGCACGCATTCTCGCCGAACATAAGATCGACGCCATCGCCCATTTCGCGGCCAAGATCGTGGTGCCCGAATCGATCGCCGATCCGTTGCGCTACTATCTCAACAATACCGCCAAGACGCGCACCCTAATTGATTGCGCGGTGCGCGGAAAAATCAAACATTTTATCTTTTCGTCGACCGCGGCGGTTTATGGCGAGCCCCCGGTTACTTCGATCGACGAAACCGTTCCGCTTGCCCCGATAAACCCCTATGGACGCTCCAAGCTGATGGCCGAATGGATGCTCGAGGACGCCGCCAAGGCGCACGATCTGAAGTTCGCGATTTTTCGTTATTTCAATGTCGCCGGCGCCGACCCAAAGGGGCGCCTCGGTGAATCGACGCCGCAAGCGACGCATCTTATCAAGGTCGCGGTGCAGGCGGCACTCGGATTACGCCCCGCTCTCGAAATCTTCGGCACCGATTATCCAACCAGGGATGGCACCTGCATCCGCGACTATATCCAGGTGAGCGATCTGGTCGCAGCCCATCGCATGGCGCTCGACCACCTGCGCGAGGGCGGTGAAAGCCTCATTTGCAATTGCGGCTATGGCCGTGGCGTCTCGGTGCTCGAAGCCGTCGATGCCGTCAAGCAAGTATCCGGCGTCGATTTCAAGGTGCGGATTTCCGGCCGCCGTCCCGGCGATCCGGCATCGCTCGTCGCGGGCACGACGCGCATCAAGGCTGCGCTCGGCTGGACCCCGGAATACGACGATCTTCCAACCATCGTTGGTCAAGCGCTCGAATGGGAGCGCCGCCTGCACAACAAATCCGTCACGGGGCCAGCGGGCGCGAATTCCTTGGCGTGCGACGCGGTCTGATCAAGTATTCATGGATTCGAAGAAGGTTGTATTGCCCTTCGGCGTTTCCCGCAATTTGCCGAGCAGGAATTCGATTCCATCGATCGTGCCCATTGGATTGAGAATACGCCGCAGCACATACATTTTCTTCAGGATGTCGGGGGACACCAGCAATTCCTCCTTGCGGGTGCCGGAGCGCGTGATGTCGATTGCGGGGTAAGTCCGTTTGTCGGCGACCTTGCGGTCGAGAATGATTTCCGAATTGCCGGTGCCCTTGAATTCTTCGAAGATCACTTCGTCCATGCGCGAGCCAGTATCGATAAGCGCCGTCGCGATGATCGTCAGCGAACCTCCCTCCTCGATATTGCGCGCGGCGCCAAAGAATCGCTTAGGGCGCTGCAGTGCATTGGCGTCGACGCCGCCGGTCAGAACCTTGCCCGACGATGGCACGACCGTGTTATAAGCGCGGCCAAGTCTTGTAATGGAGTCGAGGAGGATCACCACGTCGCGGCCATGTTCGACGAGACGCTTGGCCTTCTCAATGACCATTTCGGCGACCTGGACATGGCGGACCGCGGGCTCGTCGAAGGTCGAGGACACCACCTCGCCGCTGACTGATCTTTGCATGTCGGTGACCTCTTCCGGCCGCTCATCGATCAACAGCACGATGAGATAGCATTCCGGATGATTGGCGGTGACCGATTGCGCGATGTTTTGTAAAAGCACCGTCTTGCCGGTACGCGGCGGCGAGACGATCAAGGCGCGCTGGCCCTTGCCGATCGGCGCCACGATATCGATAACACGCGCCGACAAATCCTTCTTGGTGGAATCGTCAACCTCGAGTTTCAGCCGTTCATCGGGATAAAGCGGTGTCAGATTGTCGAAGTGAACTTTGTGCCGGATTTTTTCCGGATCCTCGAAATTGATCGTATTGACCTTGAGCAGCGCGAAATACCGTTCACCTTCCTTAGGACCGCGGATCAAGCCTTCCACCGTATCGCCCGTGCGCAAGCCGAATCGGCGAATCTGAGACGGCGATACATAGATATCGTCGGGTCCAGCCAGATAATTGGCGTCGGGAGACCGCAGGAAGCCGAAACCGTCCTGCAAGACCTCGATAACACCTTCGCCAACGATCTCGATGTCGCGGCTCGCCAATTGCTTGAGAATCGCAAACATCAGCTCTTGCTTGCGCATGATCGAAGCGTTCTCGACTTCGTGTTTCTCCGCGAAGGCGAGTAGTTCGGTCGGCGACTTGAGCTTCAAGTCCTGCAGTTTGATTTCCTGCATTGGGATGAAGTCCTTGGAAGGGTGGCGCGGATCGGACCGCGCGGAAAAGGGGGGCGTTTGACGCAACCTGGTCCTGCAATGACCGGTGCCAACGCTCTATAACGACGTGCGCGAGCAGCGCCAAAATACGTTAGTTCATACGAGGGGGGCGCTTATAATTAGGTCGATTTGAAGGCTTTGACAAGCAAAATGATTTTAGGGCGGTGCATCCGATCGGTTTCTCGGCCGCATCGTTCATCGCCACAATTGTGCAGATGACCAAAGCTTATCGGTTATGCCAGCCGCCATCGCGGGGCTGATGCACTCGCACCTACCGGACGCTTATTCTTCTTGGGATCCGAAAAAAGGGAAGCCTTTCGCTTGCCGCTGGCCAAAAAGGTGAGTACCCCGTTCAACATGCTCCCCCGCCAAATTGACGGTGCATGACCCTCTTTGTCCTGAAGCACATGACCGACCTTAATCGCCGCACGCTGGTCAAATATCTCGTTCTCTCAGGCGCTCTGCCATCAACCATTGGATCCGCGCCGGCCCAACCCGGAAAGCCGCCGCAGGCGCCGCCGAAATTCGACTTCGACGATGTCGTGCGCCGCGCCCGCGACCTCGCAACGGCGGAATTCGACACCGCCTCGCCGGCGCTCCCCGACGCGCTGAACAAACTCGGCTTCGACGCCTGGCGCGACATCAGATTTCGCCCGGACAAAGCATTTCTCGCCGCCAACGGGAGCCAGTTCCGGCTGCAATTGTTCCACCTCGGACATCTCTACCGGCGTCCGGTGACCATCAACACGCTCCGCGACGGCATTCCAACGCCCATTCCCTATGCCGCCAATCTTTTCGATTATGGCCGCACCAAGATCGACAAGCCATTGCCGGTTAATCTCGGCTTTGCTGGTTTTCGCCTGCATTACCCCTTGAACAGGCCGGCAGTCTTCGATGAGGTGATCGCCTTTTTGGGTGTCAGTTATTTTCGCTTTCTCGGCCGCGGCCAGCGCTACGGAATGTCGGCGCGCGCGCTCGCGGTCGAGG
>DATARJ010000086.1:0-1654 GCA_036264205.1 Methylocella sp. | reverse complement strand
CATTTTTTGAAAATGGCTCTTGTAATGCGTGGCGAATCGCATATTTCTGCTTCTGCCCAATTTCGCACGTGCCTGTGGTCGTGTGTCGGTCGGCGGGGATCCGGACAAGAGGCCGGTTAACCGCCTAAAAAAGATCGGCAGCCGGAGGCGAACCGGCGAACCCCGCCAAACGGGGGACGCGACTTAAAGCAACGACGGACCGGGCTTTTTCGTCTCTGCCAGCCTCCAAAGCTGGCTTACCGAAGAGGCTAGTCTTTCTTGCCGGGCGTGCGGAACGGGATCTCATCCCAATCCAAGCGATGGCCATGAACGCTTTGGACGGCGCAATCCGCCCTGTCCTAAGTGGGAATGTCCGACGGCGCAGCATCAGACCGCGGTCGTCCCTCAGGCATTTGTCTGGGGGCGCGCGTGCGGTCGCGGATGGCGGTCAACCGAAGCGGTCGCGTCTCCATAGCGCGGGCGCTTAAGCGGCATCGCCATTCACCCAAAGCTTATTCGTTTCGGCGCGGAGGTCCGCGCCCTTCGAAGGGATGCCGCGATGACCGATCGTATTTTGGAATTCCTCCGCAACCGGCGCGAGGAGGGGCCGTGCCTGGTCCTCGACCTCGATGTCGTGCGCGACAATTATGCGTCCTTCGCCAAGGCGTTGCCCGACACCCGCGTGTTCTACGCCGTGAAGGCCAATCCCGATCCAAGGGTCCTCGAATTGCTGGCGCGTCTTGGCTCCTGCTTCGACGCCGCCTCGGTCGTCGAGATCGAACAGGTGCTGGCGGCGGGCCCGAGCGCGGACCGCATCAGCTATGGCAATACGATCAAAAAGGAGCGTGACATACGTCGCGCCTTTGAACTTGGCGTGCGCCTGTTCGCAGTGGATTGCGAGGCCGAAGTCGAAAAAGTGGCCCGCGCAGCGCCTGGGGCAAAGGTGTTTTGCCGCATGTTGTGCGACGGCGCTGGTGCCGAATGGCCGCTCTCACGGAAATTCGGCTGCGTGCCGGAAATGGCGCCACGCGTTCTCGAACATGCACACCGGCTGGGGCTTATCGCCTTCGGCCTTTCTTTTCATGTCGGCTCGCAGCAGCCCAATCCGCGCATGTGGGATGGCGCGTTGAAAGCGGCGGCGGCGATCTTTTGCGAGTTGGCGGAGCGCGGAATCGCTTTGCAGATGGTCAATCTCGGCGGCGGGTTCCCGGTGAAATATGTGAAGAACGTGCCGACGGTGAAGGCCTACGCGCAGGCGATCTTGCATTCTCTGCGCCGCCATTTCGGCAACCATATTCCCGAAACAATCATCGAGCCCGGCCGCGGCTTGGTTGGCAATGCCGGGATGATCGAGGCGGAGGTAGTGCTGATCTCGAGGAAGTCGGTCGACGACAAGGTGAAGTGGGTTTATCTCGACATCGGCAAGTTCAACGGCCTCGCCGAGACGATGGACGAAATGATCCGCTACCCGATTAGAACCGCGTTCGATGGCCAGGCCACGGAGCCTTGCGTGGTCGCCGGGCCAAGTTGCGACTCGGTCGATGTGCTCTACGAGAAGGACCCCTATTTGCTTCCGGTCAGTCTGGAGATCGGTTCGAAAGTGCTGATTGAAGGAACCGGCGCCTATACGACCACCTATTCGTCGGTCGGATTCAACGGCATCCCGCCGCTCAAG
>DATARJ010000085.1:0-1566 GCA_036264205.1 Methylocella sp. | reverse complement strand
GACATCTCCGTCCTTCAGGAACGGCGGCGCAAATGGCGGATGGGGGATGTCGTCTCGCTCCAGAAAAGCCATGAGGGCCGCCTCGCCGCCCCCTTCCCTTTCCGGCCTGCGGGCGACGTCGATGTAGTCCGCGCCTGCTTCTTCCAACGCCAGCCGGACGAACTCGCCGCGCCCCTGAATGTGGGGCCAGTAGTAGAGTTCATAGGCCATGGGCAAACTCCATGTGCGGACGCCGACTCCTCTCGAAAATGTCAGGTATGTTGACGTCCGGGCACGAAAGAACCGCATATGCGCCAATCGTGCGATGCGGCGGTGATCGGACGTTGGCGCTGCGATGCCCTTTTTGAAAGGGCAACGGGGCGCTTGCAAGCGGAGCCAATGGGAAGTTGGGACCGCGGCGCCAGCGGATGTTAAAAGTCCCAGCGTTGTGTCCCGCCGGCGACCGGCAACGTTTTCTCGCGCCCGCTGGTGACCCTGGGGCATGACCGGACGCGGCGCTCCGACTGTTTGCAGTCCCAACAAGACGGAAATTGATGGCGGGAACGTGATGGAATACGAGAAAATCGGCGAAATCAGCGTTGCGAAAATCCTGCGCGACTTTATCGGCGATGAGGTCTTGCCGGGAACGGATATCGGCGCCGGCCAATTTTGGAGCGGGGTCGCGGGGCTTGTCGACGAGTTCGCGCCGCGTATTCGCGACCAATTGCGGTTTCGCGACGAGTTGCAGGAAAAGATCGACGAATATCATCGCGTGACCGCGAGCCGGCCGTTCGACCCGGCGGCCTATGGGAGCTTTCTTCGCGAGATCGGTTATCTTGTCCCGCAGCCGCCCAATTTTACCATCCGCACCGAAAATGTCCTGGAGATCGCGCGGGTCCCCGGACCGCAGCTCGTTGTTCCGGCATCGAACGCGCGCTACGCCCTCAATGCGGCAAATGCGCGCTGGGGCAGTCTTTACGATGCGCTCTATGGCTCTGACGCGATTCCCGAGACCAATGGCGCGGCGCGCGGGAAAGGCTACAACAAGGTGCGGGGCGCCAAGGTCATCGACTGGGTCCGCGCATTTCTCGACGACGTGGTTCCCCTCGCGGGCGGCAGCCACAAGGCGGTCACCGCTTACAAGGTCACTGGCGGCGAGCTCATTGCGACGCTTGAAAACGGTCTGGACACGCGGCTGCGGCATCCTGGCCGGTTCGCTGGATCCAAAAAGAAGTCGCTCGACTCGTTTGTCGTGCTGCTTCGCCACCATGGCCTGCACATCGAACTCGAGATCGATCAAAATAGCTTGGTCGGGGCGGAAAGCAAAGCCGGCGTGGCGGATGTCATTCTTGAAGCCGCTCTCAGCACCATCATCGATCTCGAAGACAGTGTCGCTGCGGTCGATGCGCAGGACAAGGTCTCTCTTTACCGCAACTGGCTTGGCCTGATGCAGGGCAGCTTGACGGCAATTCTCGAGAAGAACGGTTTGCTCGTCGAGCGGCGGCTTGCCGAGGATCGCACCTATATCAGTCGGGATGGCGCCCCGATGACCTTGCATGGGCGCGCCCTGTTGCTGGTGCGCAACGT
>DATARJ010000058.1:0-4341 GCA_036264205.1 Methylocella sp. | reverse complement strand
GTGACATCGACCCTCGGACGCGTCAGGCGGGCGGGCGGAATGATTCTGAAGCCCTTGACTCGCGAGGACGCATCGTCCCAAAGCGGCGCGACGCCAATGAGCGCGAAAGCCTGCGCGAGATCGTCGCCGCCGGTGCGCATTGTGGCGCTCGCCCAAAGATCCATGACGATCCGCTTCGGCCAGTCGCCATGATCCTGGACATGGCGGCTCGATATCTCCTGGGCCGCGCGTTGGCCGATCTCCCAGGCGGTGCGCGTCGGCACCGCGCGCGGATCGATCCCGTAAAGATTACGCCCCGTGGGGAGCACATCGATGCGTCCGCGCGACGGCGCGCCGCCAGGGCCCGGCGCGACAAAGCAGCCATCAAGCGCGGCTAGGAGTGAAGCCCGTTCCGCTTCCCCGCAGCGATCGATCAGGGCGGTTAGTCGCGCGGATACATCGTCCCCGGCGCCCATTGCGTCGCGCGCTGGCGGAAGAGTTTGGGTGAGCGCGGCTACGGTCGCATCTCGCAAGCTCGCCTCCGGCGATTGCCCGAAAACATGCAAGCCATCGGCGATCCGCATGTCCTTCAGATCGCAAAGCCAGGCGTCGAGCTGGCGCAAGGCAACGGTCGGACCGTCGCCGTCTTTCAGCCCGCTATCTTGAAACAATCCTGTCTCTTTCGCCCGCGCGAGGATTGCTTGCGCCAATAGCCTCGCGCGCTTGGGGTCGAGCGACTCGGCAATCGCATACTCATCGAACAAGGCTTCGATTTCGAGCGCCGCGCCATGGCTTCCCGCCGGCGTGAGAGGCGGCGTCATGTGGCCGATGGTGAGCGCGGAAATGCGCCGTTTGGCCTGCGCCGCCTCCCCCGGATTGTTGACGATAAACGGATAAATGACGGGCAATGCTCCGAGCACCGCCTCGGGCGCGCAATCGTCCATGAGCGCTGCTGCCTTGCCGGGCAGCCATTCAAGCGTGCCATGGGTGCCGCAATGAATCATCGCATCGATCTTTTCATGCTGGCGGAGCCAGACATAGAAGGCGACGTAGGAATGGCACGGCGGCAACCCCGTATTATGATAGTCCGCCTTGCGATTTGCGGCAATGCTGCGATCGGGCTGCAACGCGACGATCAAATTTTCCGCGCGCACCACTGGAAACGTGAACGCGTCATTATCCGCCTCTGCTTCCGGGTTGCCCCATTGCGCCCGCATCGATTCCACGAATGCCGGGGGCATAGCGTCAAGGGCCAAGACATAATCGGCGAGTGCAAGGCGCTCCGTTGAAGCTCCCTCTTCGAGGTGGTGCATCAATTCGTTCGCGGGGGGGAGCGGTCCGACGTCATATCCAGCCTCGTGAAGCATGCCGGCAATCGAGGCGACGCTTTTCGCCGTATCGAGGCCAACGGCATAGCCGCCGCGGCCTTGCCTGCTTGGATAATCCGAAAGGACGCAGGCGATTTTGCGCGCGGCACGAGAAGTCTTGCGCAGTTTCACCCAAGCGGCGGCAAGGTCCGCGACAAAATTTACGCGCGACGGCAAGGGGGCGTGAATGCGGGGAGTGTATTCGAGATCCGCGCGATGTCCTGCTTCCGCCTTGCAGGCAATCGCGCGGGTAATCAATCGCCCGTCCATTTCCGGAAGAACCACATTCATGGCGAGATCGGCGGCACCAAGGCCGCGCGGATTTTTCTGCCATTGCGCCTCCGTGGCGCTGGTGAAAATCGCCTGTAACACCGGCGCGCCGGCACCATCGAGAAGGCCTCCTTCCGTATCGAGGCGAGCCGAAAAGCCCGTTGTATTGATGATCACATCGGGTTTTTCGCGGGCGAGTTCGGTGCGAACGAAAGCGATGGTGTTCGCGTCCTTGAGACTCGTCACAAAGATCGCGGTCCCGCCAAGCCCGCGCGCGGCTAGCGCATCCGCGAGCGCGCCTACCGGTGCCGTGTCTCCAGCGAGCACGAAGGAACGATAGAAGACGATAAGTGCCTGACCCTTGGCGCCATCGAGCCTGCGGCAGGCCGCCTCGAAACGGCCCGCCGCCGCGATCGCGGCCGGGGACGCGGGTTCCTGCCACGCGCGTGGCGTGCCCGCGCGACTCTCGATGAAATCGAGCAGCGCCGCGATGTGTTCTATTCCACCACGCTGGAACGCGGCATGGATATGGCGGAGATCGGCGCCAGGCACTGTCGAGGCGGCATCGAGACGTAGATCTTCCATCGCGTCACCCGGCACGACGGCAAGCGAAAAATTCCGTGCCCTCGCTGCGCGGAACAATTCCTCTGCGCCATAGCGCCAGTAGTCGAGACCGCCGAGAAGCCGGACCAGCACGAAGCGCGCTTGGCTCGCGGCTTTTTCGACATAGAGATCGACCGAATAGGGATGTTTGAGCATGCCGAGATTGGCGAGCCGTAAGCTCATGGCGCTCGCCGGCCGCCGCCCCGCCGCCGCCGCGACGAGGCCGAGATCGCTGTCGGAAAAGGAAAGAAACAAGATGCCGGCCGGGGTTTGCCCGAGATCGACGGCGGCTTCGGCTTCGTCGAGCGATCGCTGTTCCGTGCGCAGAAGATGCATGGCTCAGGGCTCCTCGCGCGCCAAAAGCTTTGCGATCGACACTGTGTCGAGACCTTTTTCGCCGATGATCACGAGGCGCCCGCGCCGCGGTTCGTCACGGCGCCACGGGCGGTCGAAACTCTTTTGAAAGCGAGTGCCGACGCCTTGGATGAGAAGCCGCGCCGGCTTGCCGCGCACCTCGACAAAACCCTTGATCCGCAACACATCGTGGCGTGTGGCGATGTCGGTCAGTTGGCGCAGCAAGGCGCCGGGGTCGCCGATTGCACCGGTCTCAAAGACGGCGCTGTCGAAATCGTCGTGATCGTGCGAGGCTGGCCCGTCATGGCGGGAGGGCCGCGCGGCAAGATCGTCTTCCGCCGCCGCGTCGAGGCCGAGCAGGATCGCGGGGTCGATTTTGCCCTCGCGAGCGGCCACGATTTTTACCGCGCGAGGGACGCGCGCCGCGATGTCCCGCGCGATGCGGCGCTGTTCGTCCAAACCAATGAGATCGGCCTTGTTGAGGACGATGAGATCGGCGCACAGCAGTTGATCGTCGAAAACTTCTTCGAGCGGGTTATCGTGGGCGATGGAAGGATCGGCGGCGCGCTGGCGCGCCAATCTAGTTGGATCGTCGGCGAAGCGGCCGTCCGCCACTGCCTTGCCGTCGACAACCGCGATCACCCCATCGACGGTCAAGCGCGCGCGAATGGCTGGCCAATCGAAGGCCTTGACCAAGGGCTTTGGCAAAGCGAGGCCGGAGGTTTCGATGACGATGTGATCGGGGAGGGGATCGAGCGCGAGAAGCTTCTCGATCGCGGGCAAAAAATCATCGGCGACGGTGCAGCAGATGCAACCGTTGGCGAGCTCGATGATATTTCCCGCGCCGCAGGCGAGATCGCCGCAGCCGTTTAAAATTTCCGCATCGACACCGATGTCGCCAAATTCGTTGATGACGAGGGCGAGGCGGCGGCCCCTCGCGTTTGCCAGGAGATGGCGGATGAGGGTCGTCTTCCCCGCGCCAAGGAACCCGGTCACGATCGTTGCCGGGATTTTGGAAAAACAGTTCATGAGCGGCACCCGGTCCTTCGGCGCGTCGGCGGGTGCTTGATTGGGGCGCCTGGCGAACCCGGGCCCCTTCGCTAGGGCGGCAAGCGCACCAGCATCGATGGAGGCCGGAGCACCCCGCCGGCCCTTGCTCGATCGAACGGCAGGTTTCCTGGCTCGCGGATCATCGCCTCCCGCCGCCTTCCCAGGCTCCGGTTGCCGGATCCCAGTGGCATATCGGCGCAGGCTACCCGCTGACAGTTGCGGGGGCAGCTGTGGCTTCTGGCGCATGGCTCGGAGAAAGCCGGCGCCGCACCACATTCCCGTTTACCCCTCGAAGCGAGGGACCGTTGTGGGTGCCACACTAGACCGATCGGCGGGCGTGTCAATCGGCGGCCAAGTGAGGTAGTGTCTCAGGTTGAAATTTGTTTTTCCGGTTCTCGCTTGACTCCTTAGCGCCAAGTATTAACTATAGTTCATGTCGCGATGTGGCGCAGCTCTACAGCGTGCGGCTACATTCAGGAGACATGGCTCACATCCGACACAGCCCCGGTCATTTTGCCGGGGCTTCGTATTGAGTTATACCATGCCAAAGCGTCCAAAAGGCGAGCGCCGTCACGCCGATGTGTGCCCCCTTAACGGCGGCTCGCGCGGCCCCAATTTCCCATGCTATGCTTGGCGCAATGCAAGGGAAGCCGGGGATGATTTTCACCATAGAATTTTTCCGCATTAGGCTGAACGATGACGCACGCGCTACGCTAGA
>DATARJ010000207.1:0-5000 GCA_036264205.1 Methylocella sp. | reverse complement strand
CGAGCGCGATCGAAATGCGATTCGAAATCGTCATCGTCAAGAGGTCGGAAACGGCGGCGAAGACCATCAGGGCTGGAAAAAATAAAAGCGTCGCGGCTTCAAGCATGATTTCTCAAAATCCATTCCAGACAATGGTTCGCGCCAATCGCAAGGGATTGCCGGGTTTGGTGGGCGGTCGGCCGCGCGGGCGGGGCGGAGCTCCCGCCCGAATTGGCCTCGAATCTGGGGTATCGAGCGGACGCGGGGCCCACACCATTAGAGACCATTGCTGATAGGCCCGTAGAAATTGTCCCTAAGGGTCGTGCCGATTGCGGTCACGGCGGAGATGATGCCGATCGAAATCAAGGCGGCGATGAGGCCATATTCGATGGCCGTGACGCCAGACTCGTCGCCGGCAAACCGGATGAATAAAGTCGTCATTCGGGTAGACTCCTGGCGATTTCCGGCGCCCCGCCGCGCGCACCGTTCGGCGTCCTGCCCTTCGAAAAGGCGGTGCCTTGCAGTTGTGCGGCGCGGCGGGCAGGTTACGCGGACGCTATCAGGTCAAAGCGCGGTGGAAATGGCGGTGAACATGGCCGAGAGGTTCGTTCCGACCCCGGTCACGGCGACAATAATGGCGACGGCGATCAAAGCGGCGATGAGAGCATATTCAATGGCCGTGACGCCGGATTGTTCGTCGATAATGCGATGCAATAAATTACGCATGACCAGTCCTTCGTTCGCGCCCCGCCGGACGCCCGTTTTGGCGCCTGCCAAAATCCAGGCGCCAGACAGGCGCGGCGAGTGCACGTCAAAGCGCGGTGGAGATGGCGGTGAATGTGCCGCTGAGTTTGGTGCCGACGTTGGTCACGGCGGTGATGATGACGACGGCGATCAAAGCGGCGATGAGACCATATTCGATGGCGGTGACGCCGGATTGATCTTTAATAAAGCGACGGAATAAATTACCCATGGTTAACCTCCTGAATTCCGGATTGGTTACAGATTCCAGTCCAGGTATTTGCCTGGGTATTTCTGGAATGCGGCGATATTAAACAGGTAGAAATTTAAAAGTGCTGAGTCGTCCGTATAAACATTTATATTAACATAGAATAACTTTATATTGGTTATATATTTCTTTACGGCGGCATATGCGCGCATCCTTTAATACAGAGTGTCTGTATACCGATTAGCATTCGAAGGATTGGAATGGTCTCGCGGCGTTGCCGCGTTAGGCGCTGCGCAGGATCGCTTGAAATTAAGCCGAATCGCCGCCGCGGCTGTTGTCCAATCGACGCAAATCTGTTTTGATAACGACGTAAAATAAAGCCGCCGGCGCGGACCGGCCACGCAGTGCAAAACCGAACCCCAGGACCGCCATGGCTGCGCCTCTTTTCGCGGATTATCTTGCAGAGCGCCGTATTTTGCGGCGAAAATTATCCTATTGGCGTATCGCCGCCTTCGCGGCGGTGATCCTGGGCGTCGCGATCGCGAGCCAGCGCCTGCTTGGGCCGGATGGGTCCTTGGGTTTCACGCCGCATATTGCGAGGCTCTCAATCGAAGGCATCATCACCGGCGATCGCGAAACTGTGAAACTGATCCAGAAAATCGAAGATTCCAAAGCCGCCGAAGCGGTTCTGATTTCGATCGACAGTCCCGGCGGCACGACCTCGGGAGCGGAGCGGCTCTACGAAGCGATCCGCCGTCTCTCTGCGAAGAAACCGACGGTTGCCGTGGTCGGGAGCATGGCCGCCTCCGGCGGTTATGTTGTCGCCCTTGGGACCGACCGGATTGTCGCGCTGGGAAATGCGCTGGTTGGTTCGATCGGCGTCCTCGTTGAATATCCCAACTTCGCCAAATTGCTCGACACGGTTGGGGTGAAAATGGAGGACGTAAAGTCTTCCCCGCTGAAGGCTTCGCCGAACTGGTTCGAGCCAACAAGTCCGGAAGCGCATGCCGCGCTTGTCGTGCTCGTCGGGGACAGTTTCACCTGGTTCAAAGCGCTTGTGAAGGAGCGCCGGAACATGACCGGCGAGCAGCTGGAGGCTGTCGCGGACGGACGGGTCTTTACCGGCCGCCAAGGGATGGACCTGCATCTTGTTGATCGACTCGGCGGCGAGCGCGAGGCCATCGAGTGGCTGGAGCTGGAAAAAAATATTCCCAAGGGTCTGCCCGTCCAGGACTGGAAACAGGAACGGACCCTGGAACGGTTGGGGATCTTGAGCTTTTCCGCGCGGGCCGCAGAATTCCTTGGGCTTGGCGAGCTGAGCGGCGCGCTCGATCGTGCCGCGAATGCGGCGCAAGAGCGTATGCTTAACGGCCTTGTGTCGATTTGGCAACTTGGCGGCGGCAACTGAAGCTCGGCGCGTCACGGCTTGTTTTGGACAAAGAAAAATTGGGGTTGGGGCCGATGATCAAATCCGAGCTTGTACAGAGGATTGCCACCCGCAATCCGCATCTCTACCTCCGCGACGTGGAAAAAATCGTCAATGCAATTCTCGATGAAATTACCGGCGCCTTGTCGCGCGGCGACCGAGTCGAACTGCGCGGGTTCGGCGCCTTCTCAGTGAAACACCGGGACGCAAGGGTTGGCCGCAATCCGCGCACTGGAGCGCATGTTCCGGTAAACGAAAAGACGGTTCCCTTTTTCAAAACCGGCAAGGAAATGCGCGAACGCCTGAACCAAGGCTATGGCGGCTGAAGCTTGCCGCTCGAAGTTGCGTGCCGAATGTCCGATCGCTCATTTGAAAAGCTTGGGGCCAGGTCGCGTGAGGAGCGCGGCTTCCCACCCAATCGGCCCGGCGTTTTCCTCGGCTTCGGGTATCCCCGCGGGGTCTTACCGACTTGCGAAAAATCCTCTAGAAGAAGCGCGCTGTGAACGCGCGCGAATTCCTCGGCGGACGTAAATGAAGCGATTTGTCAAACTTCTTTTTCTGGTTCTGCTCGCGCTTCCCGCGATAGCCTTGCTCGTGGCCAACCGCCACGACGTGATTATATACCTCGATCCTTTTGCCGGGCCCGCGCCAGAGGGCACCCAAATCACCGTGCAGCTTTTCATCGTCATAGGCGTTGCGATCATGGTTGGCGTTATTTTCGGCGGCGTCATGACTTATCTCGAACAAGGCAGGTACCGCCGCGCCGCGCGCCGCGCGAGACGCGAGGTGGTCTCCTTGCGGGCGGAAGTCGCGCGGCTATCCCGTCCCCGGTCAGCTGAAAAACGAAAGATCCCGTAACCTTTCCAAGGAAGGTCTGCTGCAAACGCGGGGGACGGCCAGCGACACCAGTAATGACCTCGCCGCCATGGTATAAACGAACCATCTCCGTTGATCGATTCCGGTAAGACAGGCCGATGACCGTCATCGTCAAAATCTGTGGCCTCGCGACGCAAGCCGGGCTCGACGCGGCGCTCGCCTGCGGTGCCGACATGGCCGGCTTTGTCTTTTTTGACAAGAGTACGCGGCATGTCTCCTTGGAGCTGGCCGCAAATCTCGGGCGGCGGGCTGCGCGCCGGACATGCAAGGTCTTGGTGACGGTCGATGCCGGCGATGCCTTGCTCGCGGCGGCGATCAAAGCGCTCGATCCCGGGCTCCTTCAACTGCATGGAAGCGAAACCCCGGAAAGGGTCGCCGCCATTCGTGCCCGTTTCGCCCTTCCCGTGATGAAGGCGATTGGGATCTTTGAGCCGGCCGATCTCGCGCTTGTGCCGGTCTTCGATGGTGTGGCGGATTATCTGCTGTTCGACGCCAAGGCGCCGTTCGCCGGCGGACAGCCAGGAGGCAGCGGGATCAGCTTCGACTGGAGCTTGCTTGGCAGGATCGAAACCAAAAAGCCGTGGCTCCTCGCGGGCGGCCTCGACGCCGCCAACGTGGCCGATGCGCTTGCCCAAACCGGCGCGCCGGGTGTCGATGTTTCTTCCGGGGTTGAAAATGCTCCGGGCGTGAAAGACAGGACCAAGATCGCGGCTTTCATCGCGGCAGTCCGCGAGGCCGCCGAAAAGCTTGGTCCGACCGCGCCGAACGGCTAATAGCTGTTGAACGATAAGCCAGAAAGGCGGATGCGGTGCCACCAGCTCTCAATTCGTTTCGCACCGGCCCCGACGAAACCGGGCATTTCGGCATCTTCGGCGGCAGGTTCGTGGCCGAAACCTTGATGCCGCTGATCCTCGATCTCGAGAAACACTACAACGCCGCCAAGACGGATCCGGATTTCAAGGCGGAACTCGACAATCTGCTTGCCCATTATGCTGGACGTCCGAGCCCTCTCTATTACGCCCAGCGGATGACCGGCTATGTCCGCCAAAAAGCCGCCGCTTCCGGTAGGCCAGGCGGCGCAAAAATCTACTTCAAGCGCGAGGAGCTGAACCACACCGGCGCGCACAAGATCAACAATGTGCTCGGCCAAATTCTTCTCGCCCGCCGGATGGGCAAGACCCGTATCATCGCCGAGACGGGAGCGGGCCAGCATGGCGTCGCGACGGCCACTGCTTGCGCGCGATTCGGGCTCGATTGTGTCGTCTACATGGGTTCCGTCGATGTCGAGCGGCAAAAGCCGAATGTCTTTCGCATGAACCTGCTTGGCGCCAAGGTCGTGCCGGTCCAATCGGGCGCTAGGACCCTGAAGGACGCGATGAACGAGGCCTTGCGCGATTGGGTCACCAATGTCGAAAGCACGTTCTATTGCATTGGCACGGTGGCCGGCCCGCATCCTTATCCCGCGATGGTCCGCGATTTTCAATGCGTGATCGGCGAGGAAACCCGGGCACAGATGCGGCTTGCGGAAGGCAGGCTCCCGGATTCGCTATTTGCCTGTATCGGCGGCGGCTCCAATGCCATTGGCCTGTTTCATCCGTTTCTCGACGATCCTTCCGTGGAAATCTATGGCGTCGAGGCGGCGGGTTTTGGGCTCGACAAAAAGCACGCCGCCTCGCTTGCCGGCGGCAGGCCCGGCGTATTGCATGGCAACCGCACCTATTTGCTGCAGGACGCCGACGGGCAGATCGAGGAGGGGCATTCGATCTCGGC
>DATARJ010000014.1:0-1764 GCA_036264205.1 Methylocella sp. | reverse complement strand
GCTATGCCGGACCTCACCCATCTTTCCGCCGCCGGGCAAGCCCAAATGGTCGATGTGTAAGGCAAGCCCGCGACGGAACGTGTCGCGATCGCGGAAGGCAGGATTGTCATGCGAAATGCGACCCTCGATCTTGCCTTATCTGGAAATGCCAAAAAAGGCGATGTCTTTGGTGTGGCACGGATCGCCGCGATCATGGCGGCAAAGAGGACGCACGATCTCCTCCCGCTCTGTCATCCGCTGGCCATGACCCAGGTTTCGGTCGATTTCGAACCGGATCCGGCCTTGCCTGGAATAAGGGTCCGCGTGAGCGCCAAGGTGGTGGGCCGCACAGGCGTCGAAATGGAAGCATTGACCGCAGTCTCCATCGCCTGCCTCACGATCTATGACATGTTAAAAGCAGCCGACCGCTCGATGCGGATCGAAGCGATCGTGCTTGTGCGCAAAAGCGGCGGCAAGTCCGGAGATTATTCGCGGGTGGAGGTTTTGTCGGCATGAATGGCGAACCGCCGCTGACCGTGGCGCAGGCCCGCGCGCGCATCCTGGCGAAAGTTTCGACAGACCGCCCGATTGAGGCCGTCGCTCTTGAGCGCGCCCTAGGGCGAACAGTTGCCGCCGATCTCGCGGCCAAGCGGACCCAGCCTCCAACGGCGGTTTCCGCCATGGACGGTTACGCGGTGCGGGCCCGCGACCTCGCGCAACTGCCCGTCAAGTTGAAACAGATCGGCGAAAGCACTGCCGGGCATGGTTTTTCGGGTTCCCTTGGGCCCAAGGAAACCGTGCGGATCTTCACCGGCGCGCCGGTGCCGGATGGCTGCGACACGATTTTGATTCAGGAAAATGCCCGCGTGGATGGCGGATTCGTCGAGCCTTTGGAAACGGTGGCGAGCGACCGCCACATTCGCGCCAAGGGAATCGACTTCGCCGAGGGCGAGGTCTTGCTTGCCGCCGGAACGCGGCTTGGCGCGTCGAACATCGCGCTGGCCGCCGCGATGAATTTCAGCGAGGTTGCGGTCACCCGGCGCCCACGCGTGGGAATTCTCGCGACCGGCGACGAATTGGTGCGTCCCGGCGCAGCCATTGGCTCCGACCAAATCATTGCGTCCAATTCCTACGCCATCGTCGCGCTCGTCGAGGCCGCGGGCGGTGAGGCGCTCGACCTCGGCATCGCCAGGGACGAGTTGGACGCGCTTGACGAACGCATCGCCGCCGCGCGCGCGGGCACTGACGTGTTGGTGACTCTCGGCGGCGCCTCGGTTGGCGATTACGATTTGGTCAAACCGGCGCTCGCCAAACACGGCATGGAACTGAACTTTTGGAAGATCGCGATGCGGCCGGGCAAACCGGTACTCCATGGCCGGCTTGGGCCGATGATGATCCTTGGCTTGCCGGGAAATCCGGTTGCCGCGTTCGTCGCCGGAATGGTTTTTCTCGTGCCCCTGCTGCGCGCGCTTTGCGGCGATCCGGATGCGGACCGCGATGAGAGCGAACCGGCGATCCTCGGCCGGCGGCTCCGCGGCAACGACAGTCGCCAAGACTATTTGCGCGCGACTTTGCGCCCGAGTGACAAAGGATTGCCGGTGGCGACTCCATTCGAGATTCAGGACTCCTCGCTTCTGCGCCTTCTCGCGCAAGCGCAATGCCTGGTGATCCGCGAACCTCACGCGCCGCCCGCAGCAGAAGGCGATTTATGCCGGATCATCCGGCTTGGTTTTTGACACGGTTTTGCGCAAGGATTGACACGGAGCCTTTCCCACTCGAATCCGC
>DATARJ010000011.1:0-6518 GCA_036264205.1 Methylocella sp. | reverse complement strand
GATGACCGGCGCCGGACCTATAATTTGCGCCATGGTCCCGCGAAGATCGTCGCGGCCCGCAAAATGCCGTTGCCCCTTCCGCTCGGCGATTTGATCGCCAAGGCCGGCGACCCAGAAGGGTTGGCCGCCTTTCGTTACCCGCAGCGCTTGGTTTTCGAGAACGTCGATACCGGCCGAACGCAAGGCGCGGCGCACCCCTTCGGCGTCTTCGGCGGGCATTCCGGGCAGGGCGCCATGCCACCAGTCGTGATTGCCGAGAACCGAGTAGACGCCAGCGGCGCGTTCAGAACCGAGAGAGCCTCGCCCCAGTCGTCCGGCATCACCGGGCCGGTGACAAACCGGTGGCTGCCGGAATAATCGCCAAGCAGAAAGACGATGTCCGGGGCAAGGTCATTGGTTAAATTCGCGATCCCCCGGACGCGGCTCGGGGGCATCCAAGGTTCGCAGGCATGGATGTCCGCCAGCATGGCGGCCTTGAGGGTCAATCCGTCCGGCCAGTGCGGCGGGGTAACGCGATACGAAGTGATGTTGAGACGCAGACTCGGTTCAAACGCCATCGCGTAGGCGCCAAGCCCGGCTGTCGCCCAAGCGAACCCGCCGACGCCCTGCAAAAAAAGCCGTCGGCTATTGCTCGCCATAAACCAATGTACCGCAAAGCGGCAAAACCATCAATTTAAAAGGCAGATGGTCCCGCGTCGCGGGGTATGGCTACGCCGCCTCGCCATCCCTGAGCACCGCGGGAATGTCCTTGCGGCTTGGGGCGGACTTTTGCGGCTTGCGGGCAGTTGCCTCGAGCGCAGCGGCGACGGCGGAAATCCCGATTTCGCGATACAGCCGTGAAAGAAGATCGGCGGGTCGATTTGTGGCGGTGGCTTTTTGTGGAATGTTCTGATCGGTGCTCATTTCCAAATCCAAGTTGTGGGCGGTAATGTCGGCTCGCGGGGATTTCGCGAATGATCATGCGGGGAGGAAGTTAACGTCATGTAACCCGCTTCGCTCAATTTTCGCATTGAACCGTGAAACCGTCGCGCTAGGGCAGGCCGCCAACGCGAGATCTTTGCGGCTTTCCGCCGCGGGCAATCACGCTAACCCGCTTGACTTGCATGAAGCATTTGTTGCAGTCGCGAATCGTTTGGCGTAAGCCTTGCCACCGTGCTCAAGGCGAGGCCATCAGCTTGGCCTTAAACCTTGCGGCGAGTGCTTCGAGCGTCGTGGCGCCTGCGATGGCCGTGCGGCCCTCGAAGCTCGCGGCGATGATTTGGATGCCGCGCGGAAGCATCCGGCCCAAGCATCGCCGGAGCCCCGGCGGCGCAAAACCGCGCCAGTGGCGAGACAAGCCCACAGCATCGGATCGAAATGCGGCCTTTGTTTGCCATTGACCACAATTGATCGCGCACGCGGATCGGGCTTTTGATCGTGCCGGATGGGTCCCAGTCTGGGCGGACGGGGCAAAGCAGTTCGAAAAACCGTGCACCTCTGGCGAAGCCGCGCCCGCGCGCAAATGGTGAGCGGAATCGAGCAAATCCGGCATGGCTGATTGGCTCAGAATGTTCTAGCCATTTGGCTCTTTTCACGCAAATAGATCGCAAGAGGACATTTCGACATGCGGCCTCTAGTCATCGAAGAACCCTATTCCAGGGCGGCCTTGCTCAGCCGGCGCCTCGCGGTGTTTTCGCTTGCCGTGGCCGTGCTTGGCATCTTGGGCGTTGGGCACGGGCGTGACCTGCTCGCGGCGCTCGGCGGGGCGGTTGTGATCGCCTGTGGCGCGGTTTTAGCCGCACTATTGGCTTTTGCGATAATTTGGCGCAGCGGGCGCAAGGGCGCCGGGCAGGCCTTCGCGGGGCTCGTTCTCGCCACTTTGCTTTTGGCCTATCCGGCCTATCTCGTGCAGCAAACGATGCGCCTGCCGCGTCTTGCCGATCTCTCGACCGATATCACCGATCCGCCAAACTTTTCCCTTTCCCACGAGGCTTTGGCCGCGCGCGGCGATACCACTCCGCCAAGCGTCACGATCGCGAGACGCAAGGCGCAGATCAAGGCATATCCGCAGATCCAGCCGATCCTCCTTGATCTCGACGCGCGGGAGGCATTCGATGCCGCTCTCAAGGCGCTGGCGGCAAACGGCTGGAAGATCGTCGAGCAGAGGTCGCCGGGGGGGCGCTCGGGTCTTGGCCATATCGATGCCATTGCCACCAGCTTTATTCTCGGCTTTCCTTCCGATATCACGTTGCGGATAAGGCCGCTCGCCGGTCAGACGCGCATCGACATCCGTTCGGTGGCGCGCTTCGGACCTTACGATTTCGGCGCCAACCCGCGCAATATTGCCAGCTTCGAGGCGGCGCTGGAAGCGGTCGTCGATAAGAAATGATTGCAAAAGGAAACCACGGCAAATTGCTGCGGCAAGGCAACGCGCTCTTGGCGCAGGCCGCTCGATAGAGGGCGCCAAGGGCCACGGCTTCTTCGGTCATTAATTTCGATTTTGCGCAATGGAAATGCAAAAAGCGTCTCGGTGTCGGCTGACGCGAGCCTTTCTGGCTGCGGTAGAGGTCCTCTCTGCATTGAGCTATTGTGGATCGGCGACAGTCCACCTATGTCAAGCATGGTGGACGGCCTTAGGCCTCGCCGCGATGCGCCTTTTCCCGAGCGGCCACTTTCATGATTTCCTCGACCGCCGCGACGAGAAGTTCATCCATCTTCCTGCGTATCTCGTGGTCCGGTATATCGACTCCGGCGCGATCGAAATCGGCGCGTATGGTTTTGAAAATCTGGCCGACGCTGTCTTTCTCGATTTCGGCAGTGACGAGGCGGCGTGCGAAATCTTCCGCATCCGCGCCGGTCATACCGAGCTTTTCTGCGGCCCAAAGTCCAAGCCTTTTGTCGCGCCGCGCCCTCGCCTTGAATTTCAGTTCTTCGTCATGGGCGAGTTTCGCTTCGAAAGCATGCTCACGCTCGTCGAAAGTCGTCATGATCCTCCCCATGGCACGGTTACATCTCCGCATTTAGGTGGCAACTTCGATTATAGCAATATCTTGCAAGAGCACTCTCGCCTGACACAGCGACGTTGCAGCTCGATTTCTTCGTATATCCCGTTCCGAATCTCTGCTAAGGATCAAACCTCCGTTGCGACAGGGAGGGGTCGATTCTTCGAAAATCTCGAATTGCCAGTCTGGCGAAGTGTTAGCTTGGCATTGCCGGGAAATTCGCTTTCGGATAGGTTGGGTTTGGTCAGCTTGCTCCTGGACCGGAACAAGCTCTGCCCCCTCGATCCGCGGCGACAAATAAGCGCATAGCCTACTGCTCCCGCCCGCCTTTGACGTCCAGTGCGATGGCGCGTCCGGACGTGGGACATAGGACGTTCAAAGGAGCCACGGCCACCCATGGATCATCTCAAGCCACGGTTAATCCCAATGAATCGCCGCCGCCGCATTTACGAAGGCAAGGCAAAGGTCCTCTATGAGGGTCCCGAACCGGGTACGCTCATCCAGCACTTCAAGGACGACGCCACCGCGTTTAACGCCAAGAAGCACGAGGTAATCGACGGCAAAGGGGTGCTCAACAACCGGATCTCCGAGTTCGTTTTTCAAAATCTCAACGACATCGGCGTGCCGACACATTTCATTCGCCGCCTCAATATGCGTGAGCAATTGATTCGGGAAGTGGAAATCGTGCCGCTCGAAGTGGTTGTCCGCAATGTCGCGGCCGGGTCGCTGTCCGCCCGGCTCGGGATCGAGGAAGGCAGCCAACTGCCGCGCTCGATCATCGAATTTTATTACAAGAACGACGAGCTCAACGACCCGATGGTTTCCGAGGAACATATCACGGCGTTTGGCTGGGCGAGCCCGCAGGAAATCGACGACATCATGTCGCTCGCGATTCGGGTCAACGATTTCCTATCCGGGCTTTTCCTTGGCGTCGGCATAAGGCTCGTCGATTTCAAGATGGAATGCGGCCGGCTGTGGGAAGGCGATATGATGCGCATTGTCGTCGCCGACGAGATTTCCCCCGATTCCTGCCGCCTGTGGGACATCAAATCGAACGACAAGCTCGACAAAGACCGTTTCCGGCGCGATCTCGGCGGCCTGGTCGAGGCGTACACCGAAGTCGCGAAGCGGCTCGGTATCTTGCAGGAAAACGAGCAGCCCCGCGCCAACGGGCCGAAGCTCGTCCAGTAATAAAAAGCAACTGCGGCAGCCGCCGGGCGTACGGCGGCACGGTCGGGGGTGGGTTTTGCGCTTTCTCCAACGGTCCCGGTAGGAGTTTCGGCTTCCGTGCGTGGTTTTGGCCATCGGGCGTTGGAGAGCCGTTATCCCAATGCTGCGATCCTTGCCCAAGCCATTAACCAGAGATCGGAACGATGAAAGCGCGGGTCGTTGTCACCCTCAAGGACGGTATTCTAGATCCGCAAGGCAAGGCCATAGAGGGTGCGCTCAAATCGCTCGGCATTGCCGGTATCGACAGCCTGCGGCAAGGAAAAATATTCGAGATCGAACTTGCTACGAACGATCCAACCGCGGCGGAGGGAGTGCTGCGCGGCGCATGCGAGAAACTGCTTGCCAACCAGGTCGTTGAAAACTTCAAGGTGGAGATCTTCTAGCGGCGGGTTGCCCGGGCAAGCAGCTTTCAGCTAGGAAAATGGCACATGAAAGCCGCCATCATTCTTTTCCCAGGCTCGAATCGCGAGCAGGACGCGATCCGCGCCATCGAGAAAATCACGGGCAAAAAACCTTCCGTCGTCTGGCATGGTGAACACGCCCTGCCCGCCGGCACCGATCTTGCGGTGCTCCCCGGCGGCTTTTCATACGGCGATTATCTGCGCTGCGGCGCCATCGCCGCGCGGGCGCCAATCATGGACGCCGTGCGCGCCCATGCGGGGCGCGGCGGCCTCGTTCTCGGCATCTGCAACGGCTTCCAGATCCTAGTTGAAGCCGGGCTATTGCCGGGTGTGTTGATGCGCAATGCCAATTTGCGGTTCGTCTGCCGGATGCAGCATTTGACCGTCGAGCGAGTCGATACGCCCTTTACTTCCCAATATGCCAAGGGCCAGATCATCAAAGTGGCGATCGCCCATGGCGAGGGAAATTACGTCGCCGATGCGAAAACGATCGCGCGCATCGAGGGCGAGGGCCGCGTCGCCTTCCGCTATTGCGACGCACGAGGTGCAAGGAATCGCGGCGCCAATCCGAACGGATCGGTCAACGACATAGCGGGGATTTATTCCGAAAATTTTAATGTCCTGGGCCTCATGCCGCATCCCGAAAATCTCATCGACTCGCTAGTCGGCGGGACCGATGGGCGCGGCATGTTTGAGAGCCTTACGGATTTTAGGGGTCCCGAATCGCGCGAGAACGCACGCCGCGCTCGACCGCCCGCCTCCGCCAAATTAGAGGCTCCCAACAATCTTCTTTAAGTCTGTTTTGAGCAACGGGGCTAACTCCGGATCGGCGAGGGCGAAGGCCACATTGGCGGCGAGAAAGCCAAGCTTCGCCCCGCAATCATACGTCGTGCCATCGAAGCGTACGCCGTGAAACTTTTGGCTCATGGCGAGCGCCTTCATGCCGTCCGTGAGCTGAATTTCGCCGCCGGCACCCTTTTCGCCCTTTTCTAGAATGGGGAAAATTTCCGGGCCGAGCACATAGCGGCCGGAGATGATGAGATTGGAGGGCGCCGTTCCCCGAGGCGGCTTTTCCACCATTCCGGTGATCTCGAACGTAGACCCGAAATCTTGGCCGATGGAGACAACTCCATAGCGATGGGTTTCGTCCGGCGGCACTTCCTCGACGGCGATAATATTGCCGCCATGCTTTTCATAGGCCGCGACGCATTGGGCGAGGCAGCGGCCTTGCGTCCCCGCCATGGTCACCATATCGGGCAGCAGCACCGCGAAAGGCTCATTGCCGACGATTTCGCGGGCGCACCAGACCGCGTGGCCGAGGCCGAGCGGAACCTGCTGGCGGGTGAAACTTGTCGCGCCGGGGGCCGGAAGCTCCGCCGTCAAAGCCTGCAATTGCTTCAGCTTGCCGCGCTTTTTCAAAGTGTCGTCTAGCTCATAGGAGATGTCGAAATGATCCTCGATGACCGCCTTATTGCGCCCCGTGACAAAGATAAAATGCTCGATTCCGGCCTCGCGCGCTTCCTCGACGACATGCTGAAGGACCGGGCGATCGACGACGGTCAACATCTCTTTTGGAATCGATTTGGTGGCCGGGAGAAATCTTGTTCCCAACCCTGCGACCGGAAAAACTGCCTTGCGGATGCGTCTGGTCATCAATTTCCTCGAAGCGACGTGTCGCGCCTCTTTGAATCCCTTGTCGGTTGACGTCGCTAGCGTGAGTTGCGGACCAGGAGTGAAACCATTTCCGGGGTGCTCCAAAGGCGCAGGGCGAGCGAGCACTTCAAACCACCCCACCGCGATCTCGAGTTAAGCAATCGGGACCATGCCACTCGCAATGAATCCTCGCAAGCGGGGGGACATCGATACATGAGACGCTACCTCAAAACGCGCCGCTTGCGTGTCCTCT
>DATARJ010000394.1:0-4960 GCA_036264205.1 Methylocella sp. | reverse complement strand
TGCCTGCCGCGAATGCGTCGATATTGTCGATGAGCTGGTCGGCGAGAATCTGCATGGCCTCGCGGCTCGCCCAGGCGACATGCGGGGTGACGATGAAATTCGGCAGCCGCAAATCAAGCAGAATATTGCCTTGCTTCGGGGGCTCGACGGTCAGCACGTCGAAGCCCGCGCCGCCAATGATTTTGTTGGTCAGCGCATCGGCCAAGGCTTCCTCGTCGACGAGGCCGCCGCGACCGGTGTTGATAAGAAGGGCGTCATTTTTCATCAGCCGCAATTCGCGCGCGCCGATCATGTTTTTGGTTTCGGGCGTTAACGGCAAGTGCAGGGTGATGATGTCGCTCTCACGCAGCAAGATTTCAAATGCGGTCAGGCCAGGCTGCGGGACGATATCATAGGCGAGCACCCTCTGGCCAAAGGCCTCGGCAATCCGGCCCACCGCCTTGCCAATCGCGCCATAGCCGACAATGCCGAGAGTCGAACCGCGCATGTCGCGAATCGGATGGTCGAAGAAACAGAATTGGTCGCAGGCCTGCCAGCGCCCGGCGCGCACATCGTCGCGGTAAGCGAGGAGATTGCGGCGAAGTGCGAAGGCCAGCGCGAAGACATGCTCAGGAACCGTATTGAAGGCGTAGTTGCGGATGTTCGAGACGGTAATGCCGT
Source organism: Methylocella sp. (assembly GCA_036264205.1). Taxonomy (GTDB): domain Bacteria; phylum Pseudomonadota; class Alphaproteobacteria; order Rhizobiales; family Beijerinckiaceae; genus Methylocapsa. The sequence continues at coordinate 4,300 of DATARJ010000394.1, read as the reverse complement.
GCGCCTTGCAGGAGGTCTTATCGACGACATCGGTGCCGGTGGCGGCGACCGCTATCAATTTAAGGTTGGGAAGCTTTGCCAGCGTCGCTTCGCGCATTGGCACTTTGTTGATGATGGCGATTGTCGCATTCTGGAGGCGATCGACGATCTCGTTCGTCGAGGTCACCGCATATTCGTTATAACTATGCGGGAAGTTCGGCGTTCGCAGGTTGGCCTCGACGGTCGAACGGTCGAGAAAGACGATCGAGTGCTGCACGGCGTAATCTTTCTTCGATTCGATTTGTCACGTATTCCCGAAATAAGGCTTCTCGGGAGGCCTTCACTGGGGCTCCGCCCTTGGTTTTTCCTATCGTTCGGGCTTCGACTCCTCTGCGGTAGCGGCGCGGAAAGCCACCACCAAAAGGTTGCGCCGCCCATGGCCGGACGGCGGCCGCAGCGTCGCGATCGCGCGACGAGGCCCCGGCCCGCGAGAGGCGGTGCCTCAGTCGTTGAGGACGCCTTCCGGGTGCAGCTCGGCGAAATGTTCTTGCTCTGTAGGCTTCTTTTCCTTGGCCAGGATGGTCGAACGGAAATATGCCTGGGCGGCGGCGACACCGCTGCCGAGCTTAATGTCGATGCCGACATCACGCATCGCCATTTCCGTCCCGGACAGCGCGCCAAGAACCATGAGGTCGTTGAGATCGCCGAGGTGGCCGATCCGGAACACCTTGCCCGCAACCTGCGACAGACCGGCGCCGAGCGCCAAATTATAGCGGCGGAAAGCGGCATCGATCACATCGGCGCCGTTGAAGCCCGGGGGGACGACGATCGCGGTCACCGTATCGGAGTACCATTTCGGTTCCTTGGCGCAGAGCTGCAGGCCCCAGGCCATCACCGCGGCGCGCACGCCGCTTGCCAGAACGTTATGGCGCTCGAACACCCGTTCGAGCTTCTCCTCGAACAGGATCTTGAGCGATTCGCGCAGGCCGTACAGCATCGGCAGTGATGGTGTGTAGGGGAAGTAGCCCGTCGCGTTGGCCTTGATCATGTCGCCGAAATCGAAATACACTCGCTTGAGACCTGCCCCCTTATAGGCCGCGAGCGCGCGGGGGCTCGCGCAGACGATGCCAAGGCCGGCCGGCAGCATCAGACCTTTTTGGGAGCCGGCGACCGCGAGATCGACACGCCAGTCGTCCATGCGGAAATCGATGCTGCCGATCGAGCTCACGCCGTCGACATAGAGCATTGCCGGATGACCGGCCGCGTCCATCGCCTTTCGCACTGCTTCGATATCGCTCGTCACGCCGGTCGCGGTCTCGTTCTGGACCGCCAGCACGGCTTTGATTTGGTGGTTCTTATCGCCGCGCAGGATGGATTCGATCTTGTCCGGCTTGACACCCGTCCCCCATTCCTCCTCCAAAACCTGGACGTCGAGGCCGATCCGCTGCGCCAAATCAATCCACAAATGGCTGAACTGACCGAACCGCGAGGCCAGAACCTTGTCGCCGGGGGAAAGCGTGTTGCAGAGCGAGGCCTCCCAAGCCCCGGTGCCGGACGAAGGGAAGATAAATGCTTGCCCTTCGGTTGTTTTAAAGACTTTCTTCAAGTCCTGGAACAAAGGCAGCGTGAGTTCAGGAAATTTCGAAGACCTATGGTCTTCCATCGCCACCATCATGGCGCGCGTGACGCGGTCAGGGACATTGGTCGGCCCTGGGACGAAAAGAAAGTGGCGGCCCGCCATGATTGAATCCTCCAATTGTTTACCTGCTTACACTATTAACAAAATCTTTGGCTCAAGCGCAACAACCGAAGTTGCGCCAAGGATTTCCTTTTCTAACCCATGATCATTGAAACTGGAAACATGGGTTGCCGCAATAACCATGCGGCGACGCGGGATGCCGCGCAGGTCCGCTCCGCAGTCTATGGATTGCTCGGGAATTGACCTGGCTCAGCCCAGGACCAGGATAGCGCGGAAATCGTTTACATTGGTGAGGGTCGGCCCGGTGACCACTAGATCTCCGATTGCGGAAAAGAAGCCGTAGCCGTCGTTATTGGCGATCCTGGCTTTGGCGGAAACGCAGGCCTCCGCCGCACGGGCTAGGCTATCGGGGCCGATGAACGCGCCGGCGTTATCCTCCGTGCCGTCGATTCCATCGGTATCCGCGGCGAGGGCATAGATGCCGGGATAGGCGTCCAAGGCGACGGCAAGCGCGAGCAGGAACTCGGCGTTGCGGCCGCCGCGCCCGGTCCCCCGCACGGTGACCGTGGTCTCGCCCCCGGAGATGAGGACACAGGGCGCGGCCGAGGGTTGGCCGAAGCCATGAACCTGCCGCGCGATCGCCCCATGCACCAAAGCCACGTCGCGCGCCTCGCCCTCGATCGCGTTGGCGAGAATAAGCGGGGCGACGCCGGCCTTGCGCGCGACTTCAGCCGCCGCCTCAAGCGACATTTGCGGGGTCGCGATCATCACATTGGAAACCCCCGCGAGTCGCGGATCGCCGGGTTTCAAAGTTTCCGCCGCTTCCGAGCCGAGATGCGCGCGGACGTTTTCCGGCACGGCGATGGCGTATTTTTGCACGATCGCCAACGCGTCGGCCGAGGTCGTTGGATCGGCGACGGTCGGCCCAGAGGCGATCACGCAAGGATCATCGCCAGGCACATCCGAGATCATGAGGGTCACCACCTGCGCGGGCGTGGCGGCGGCGGCGAGCCTGCCGCCCTTGATCGCCGACAAATGGCGGCGCACGCAGTTCATTTCGGAGATGGTCGCGCCGCTCTTTAAGAGAGCCTTGTTGATTGCCTGCTTGTCGGCGAGCGTTACGCCATCGGCGGGCAAGGGGAGAAGCGCCGAGCCGCCGCCGGAAATCAGGCACAGCACCAGGTCCGCGGGGGTCAGACCCTTGACCATGGCGAGAATCCGTCTTGCCGCTTCCTGCCCGGCGGCGTCGGGGAGCGGGTGGCTGGCTTCGACCACTTCGATGCGTTGGCAGGGCGCGCCGTGACCGTAGCGGGTGACCACCAAGCCTTCGAGCGGACCTTGCCAATGATCCTCGACCGCCTTGGCCATCGCGCCGCTGGCCTTGCCCGCGCCGACGACGATGACGCGGCCCGGCGGCCGCGGCGGGAGATGCGCGGCCAAACACTTTTCCGGCAGGGCCGCGCCGACCGCCGCCTCAAACATGTCCAACAGCAGCCGACGCGGATCGATGGCCATTGCGGATTTCGCTTCCCGAGATGGTTGCCGGGGCGGCAACCTGCGTATTCCGGCCGACGGCAGCCGCGCCGCCGGCCAACGCCGTGGCAGTGATCGAGTCCGCGTTTCCCGCGCTCGGGCTTACCCTCCAAGGCGGCATGGCCCGCAAACGCGCGGTGAATGCAGCCTTCTATTTTACTGCCTGGCGATGCCGTTTCCTAATCGCAAATACCGGGCTTTCAAACAGTTTCTCGCTGGGCGACATTGAGGCGCGATTATTCCGCCGGACTCGGTCCTTGCGAGGCGACGTTATCTGCTGCAGCTGCTTCCCATGATCTCATGTCGGCCGCGCGCGATGCCAACGGGAGGGTTGCTAAGGCCGGAATTTGGCAATAAGCCTACCATTGCATCACTTGAGGGCATGCCCGCCGGAAGCAGGTTGCGAGGACGAGCGACAAGAAAACAACGTCAGGCGAACCCACGCTGGTAAATGCGGCCCCAGGTTGTGTTGTAAGGAGGACCGGTGTTTGGATATTCACGAGTATCAGGCGAAGGAGATCTTGGCGAATTTCGGTGTGGCAACACCGCACGGAGCGGTGGCCTACAGTGCCGATCAAGCCGTCTATTGTGCCACCGAACTCGGTGGCTGGCATTGGGCGGTAAAGGCTCAGATCCATTCCGGGGGCCGTGGCAAGGCCGGCGGTGTCAAGCTCTGTAAAACCTATAACGAAGTGCGCGCCGCGGCGGGCGAGCTTCTCGGCAAAACCCTGGTCACCGATCAGACCGGCCCCGAGGGCAAGGTCGTGCAGCGCGTGTATGTCGAGGTCGCCGAACCCTTCGAACGCGAGATTTACCTCGGCTTCGTTCTCGACCGGAAGGTCGAGCGGGTACGGGTCATTGCATCGCGCTTCGGCGGCATGGAAATCGAGGAGATCGCGGCAGACCATCCGGAGGAAATCCTGCAAGTGGTGGTCGAGCCGGCAGTGTGGCTCCAGGCGTTCGAGGCGCGCGAACTCGCCTTCGGTCTCGGGCTCAGTCTCAAGCAGGTCAGCCGCGCCGTCGCCAGCATACTCGGCTGCTACCGCGCGTTTCGCGATCTCGACGCCACCATGGTCGAGGTCAATCCGC
>DATARJ010000201.1:0-9670 GCA_036264205.1 Methylocella sp. | reverse complement strand
CGCCGCTCGGGACCGCCTTGACGCCAGATCAATGCGGGCTTTTGTGGAAAATGGCGGAGGAGCCGATCCTTTGCTTCGACGGGGATAGGGCCGGACGCAAGGCGGCGTACCGGGCGATCGACGTGGCGCTGCCCTTGATCGGGCCCAGCCGCTCGCTCGGCTTCGCGCTTTTGCCCGAGGGCGAGGACCCCGACGACCTCGTCCGTTCCGGCGGCCGCGAAGCGATTTCCAATTTACTAGCGCATGCTCTGCCTCTCGCCGGGGTCATTTGGAAGCGGGAAACCGAAAACAAAAGCTTCGCCACGCCGGAACGCCGCGCCGGGCTCGAGCGGCGGCTCGGGGAGATCGTTAGCGGGATCAGCGATAGGACTCTTCAGCGCCAGTATCAGGATTACTTCAAGGATTGGTTATATCGGAGTCGACGTGACGGCTATGGCGCAAGTGCGAAGGCGCCTAAGAAAGTGTGGGGAGGCGGCCCCAAAGCCAATCGCGAGACGAAAACGAATTTAACGGCACCGCCTGAGGTCAGCAAGAGCCTTGCAGCGTCGCCGCTTCTTCGCCCCGGAAAGCCTGCCCGTCCAATGAGCGAAGGGCTGATTTTACTGCTTCTTCTCAATCATCCGGGCTTAATAGGGCAGCATCTCGAGGAATTAGCAGAAATCGAGTTTTCGAACGCTGAAGCGGTAGCGTTGCGCGATGCGCTCATTGCTGCCTTACCTTCGGCGGCTGCAGCTCCGCTTGACAGGGCAAGCCCGGACGCGGCAAGCCTTCGCGCCGCCGTCGAAAGCCAAGGTTTCGGGCCGATGCTGCAAAAGCTCGATGCAGTGGCGGCGCATGGCTCGCACTGGTATGCCAAAGCTGGAGCCGCCGACGCCGACGCCGACGAGGTATTGAGACAGGCCTTGAGCTTGCACCACCGGGCCAAGACGTTACAGAGGGAGTTGCAATTGGCTGAATTGGCTCTAGGTAAGGACTCCAGCGAGGCCAACCTCGGCCGTCTCAAGGATATTCAGGCGCAATTGTCGGCACTCGGCGGGATCGAGGCTGCGGTGGAAGGCTTTGGCGCGCAATCAGGGCGCCCGAGCGGGACCTTATGAGCAGCTGGAAGGAGCGGGACGTTGTTGTGGCGGCCAATTGCGCATGCCTGGAAACAGAGGCGGCGCCGGGACTGAATTCTGGAAGATGAACGATTGAAGCACGGTGCTGGACACAATGTTGACGAGGGGCCTTGACCGCGTATCCGCCGTTTTCCAACTGCAGGGGCGGCGCGCTGTCCCTTTCGGCCCGGGGGGCGCCGCGTCTAGAGCGCTTGCCGATCAGGTGAAATCATCTGATCGAAAAGGAATCGCTCAGATTCAATGTTGGAGCATTTTTTGATCGAAAAAGTCGGCCAACTTTTTCGGAACATGCTCTAGGACGGACAAGGCCTTGGTTCAAGAACGCTTCGCGCAAGAACAACGTCGGCCGTAATTCTCCGCAAATTTGGAGGCCTTTGATGGCGAAAAAGGACAATGCGAATCCCGGCGCGGAACGTGGCGCGGTCGAAGTCGCCGACGGCCCCTTGCTCGATCTCACCGATGCGGCGGTCAAGCGGATGATTAAGCTCGCCAAGAAGCGTGGCTTTGTTACTTACGCGGAATTGAATGCCGTGTTGCCGTCCGAGGAAGTCAATTCCGAGCAAATCGAAGACATTTTAGCGATGCTGAGCGAGATGGGCATCAATGTCATCGAGAACGAGGAGCACGATGACGCATCGCCCGAGGAATCCGCCGAGGAAGAAGAAGCGGAGGGCGGCGACCTGATTGAGGCCGTGCAGGCGAAGCAGGTCGCCACACGTTCGTCCGAACCCGCCGATCGCACCGACGATCCAGTCAGGATGTATCTGCGCGAAATGGGCTCGGTCGAACTGTTGTCGCGCGAGGGCGAAATCGCCATCGCCAAGCGCATCGAGGCTGGCCGCGAAGCGATGATCGCCGGACTTTGCGAAAGCCCGCTCACCTTTCAGGCAATCATAATTTGGCGCGACGAAGTGAACGACAGCAAGGTTTTGTTGCGCGACATCATCGATCTCGAAGCGACCTATGCGGGTCCCGATGGCAAGAACACCCCCAAGATCGACATGACGGCGCCGGGAGCGGCCGAAGCGCTGGCTGCGCAACAGGCACCGGCGATCGCACCGCTCGACCCGCCGGCGCGGCTGCAGCAGGCAAGCGAGGACGGCGGCGTCGAGGCGCCAATTCCCGAAGAGGTCTTCGACGAGGAAGACGACATGGACAACTCGGTCTCCTTGTCGGCGATGGAGGCCGAACTCAAGCCCAAGGTTCTCGAAACGTTCGAGAGGATTGCCAGCGCCTATAAAAAGCTTAGGCGGCTGCAGGATCAAAACGTCGTCAATAAGCTGAAGAACGAAACCCTAACCCCGTCGCAGGAACGCAAATACAAAACGCTCAAGAGGGAAATCATCGCGTACGTCAAATCGCTTTCGCTCAATCCGAACCGGATCGAGGCGCTGGTCGATCAGCTCTACGACATCAACAAGCGCTTGATCGGGCTTGAGACAAGGCTGCTGCGGTTGGCCGAGGGTTCGGGCGTCAGGCGTGAGGATTTTCTCAAAAATTACCAGAATTCCGAGCTTGACCCGAAATGGCTTTTGCGGGTGTCGAAACTCGGCGGCCGCGGCTGGAAGGATTTCGTTGCCCGCGCCAAGGAGCAGATCAAGGAGCTGCTTTCGGAAATTCACGGGCTCGCGACCGAGACGGGCCTCGAGATTCAGGAATTTCGCCGAATCGTCCATCTGGTGCAAAAGGGCGAACGGGAGGCGCGTCAAGCCAAGAAGGAGATGGTCGAGGCGAATCTCCGCCTCGTGATTTCGATCGCCAAGAAATACACCAATCGCGGCCTGCAATTCTTGGATTTGATTCAAGAGGGCAATATCGGCCTAATGAAGGCCGTCGATAAGTTCGAATACAGGCGCGGCTACAAATTCTCGACCTATGCGACCTGGTGGATAAGACAGGCGATCACTCGTTCGATCGCCGATCAGGCGCGCACGATCCGCATCCCGGTGCATATGATCGAGACGATCAACAAGATCGTGCGGACCTCGCGCCAGATGCTGCACGAGATCGGCCGCGAACCGACGCCCGAGGAACTCGCGGAAAAACTCGCGATGCCGCTCGAGAAAGTGCGCAAGGTCTTGAAGATCGCCAAGGAGCCGGTCTCGCTCGAAACCCCGATCGGCGACGAGGAGGATTCCCATCTTGGCGATTTCATCGAGGACAAGAATGCGATTTTGCCGATCGACGCCGCGATCCAATCGAATCTCCGCGAGACGACAACCCGCGTGCTCGCCTCCTTGACGCCGCGCGAGGAGCGCGTGTTGCGCATGCGCTTCGGAATCGGCATGAACACCGATCATACGCTTGAGGAAGTGGGCCAACAATTCTCGGTGACGCGCGAACGCATTCGTCAGATCGAAGCGAAGGCGCTCCGCAAGCTGAAACATCCCTCACGCTCGCGCAAGCTGCGCAGCTTTTTAGATAATTGAGAGAGCCGCCCGCACGGAGGCGAGCATCGCGGCGGACCATCGCCGTCGCCGGCATCCAACCATGGAAGGCATAGATGTTTGGATAGCCGGACCAAGTCGGCCATGATGGTTGTAACGATGCAAATCACGTGTTGTGATATTCCGCGCGCGTCAGGTGATGATCACCATGGACCTCATGGCGACCTCACGCGGTTCACTTTTGCGTCCGCGCCAGGAATACGACAAGATCGTCCCGGTTGACTCGGCCAAGCAGCGCGCGTGCCTCTTCGTCGAGAAGATCGCGATCGATCGCGCGGCCGGACAGCAATGCGATCCGATGATTCCACAAGGCGTGCTCTGATTTCAGACCCTCTAGCTTGTCGCGCAGCGCCGCGATCTTATGTTCGTATTCCTCCTTGGTTTTAAGACCGCGCTCGCCGTTCACCGCATGCCAGACGAAATAGCATCCGATCGCGCCGGAGACGCAATAAAGAGCCAAGGGATAGAGAGTCGCGCGCGCACGCCTGTATATGACCATGCCGCAAGGTTAAAGAATCCCGGTAAGAGAACCGTTAATTACCGCATTTTTATTCCCGGATAACTCGCCCTCGGGCGAGCAGCCAACGCCCCTCAAACCGGGATGCCTTGAGCTTTCGCGAACTTGCGCAATTTGTCGCGCAAGGACTGGCCGCCGGTCGCCTCCTTCATGAGGGTCGCGACAAAATCTTCCGCCTCGCGGAGCTTGGTCGCGAGCACCATGGCTTTGACGGGTCCGATTGACGCCGCCGACATCGACAGGCCGCGATAGCCTAACGCAAGCAGGACCATGGCTTCGAGCGGCTTGCCCCCAATTTCGCCGCAAAGTGTCAACGGCGTGGCGGCCGCGCGGGCCTTGCCGGCAATGAGCCTCAACGCATGCAGGACCGGCGCCGACAGGAGATCGAATCGTGTCGCGACCCGCTTGTTCTCGCGGTCGGCGGCATAAAGATACTGCACGAGATCGTTCGAGCCTACCGAAAGAAAATCGACCCGCCGGCAGATCTCGTCGAGCTGCCACAGCACCGAAGGCACCTCGACCATGATGCCAAGCTTGAGATCGGAGGGCGGCGCCCGGCCGTGCTGCCGCAAATGGGCAAGCTCATTCTCGACAAAAGCTTTCGCGGTTTCGAATTCCTCCAACGTTGCGATCATCGGAAACATAATGCGCATTTCACGTCCCGAGCCGGCACGCAGCAAGCCGCGCAATTGCGAACGCAAAAGGCCTGGCCGGTCAAGACCGATGCGGATGGCGCGCCATCCAAGCGCCGGGTTGTCCTCCTCGACTCTCGTCATGTAAGGCAGAACCTTGTCGGAGCCGATGTCGAGGGTGCGGAAGGTAATCTGCTTGCCATCGACAAATTCGAGGGCGGTCCGGTAAAAAGCCTCCTGCTCGCTCATCCTTGGCCATCGCGACGCCAGCATGAACTGAATTTCGGTCCGGAAAAGCCCGACCGACACCGCGCCCGTCTCCGCGACGTGCTGGAGATCGACCAGCATTCCTGCGTTCATATGCAGATCGATCGCGACGCCGTCCTTGGTCACGGCCGGCACGTCGCGCAATTTGCGATATTGCTCTTGCTTGCGCGCGCGCAACCGCGCCTTTTCGGCATAGGAAAGTTCGACGTCGGGCGGCGGCCGCAGATGAACATCGCCGGAGATGCCATCGACGATCACGGCATCGCCGGGCTCAACCAAATCGACAATATTGGGTACGACGCCGACGGCCGCGATGCCGAGCGCCCGGGCAACGATCGCGACATGGCTTAAGGCGCCGGACTCCTCGAGGACAAGGCCGCGAATCTTGGCGCGATCGTATTCGAGCAGCGCGGCAGGCCCCATGGCGCGTGCGACGATGATCGAATTATACGGCAAATCCTTGTGCGCACTCACAAAACCCTGACCGGTGAGCTGATGCAGCAAACGGTTGGCGAGTTCGTCGAAATCATGCAGCCACTCGCGCAAAAATGGCTCGGTCCGCCGTTGCAATTTCGCGCGCGCGACGTTTTGGACACGTTCGACCGCGGCTTCCGCGGTGAGCCCGGTCGCCACCGCCTCGCGCAGCCGACGCAGCCAGCCGCGGTCATGGGCGATACGCCTGAACGTTTCAAGAACGTCGCGGTGTTCGCCGGGACCCATGTTGCCGCTTTCGATCAGAAGATCGAGCGACTTACGCATCGCGCCAACAGCGGTGTCGAGCCGCTCCAACTCCGCCTTGATATCTTCGGCAATGAGCTGTTTGACGACGATGCGCGGCTCGTGCAGGACAACGTGGCCAAGCCCGACGCCCTCGGCGACTGGGGTTCCCTTCAAGGCGAGCGGCCGGCGGAGCGCGATATCCCGGCCAGGCGGGGCCAGCGATTGCAAGTCGCCCGAGGCGATCATTTCGGCGAGCAGCATGGCCGTCGTCTCGAGCGCCTCGATCTCCTCTTCGGAATAGGTCCGGCGTGCCTTGTTCTGGACAACCAGCACGCCGAGCGTATTGCCGCCGCGCAGGATTGGCACGCCGAGGAAAGAGGAATAGATTTCCTCGCCGGTCTCCGGCAGGTACACGAATGCCGGATGCAACTGCGCATCGGCAAGCGCGAGCGGCTCGGCGGTCTTGGCAATCAGGCCGACGAGACCTTCGCCCGTGCGCAGCGTGGTCAGATGAACGGCTTCGCGGTTCAAGCCTTCCGTCGCATAAAGTTCCAGCCGGCCGTCGGCGCGCAGCACATAGACCGAGCAGACTTCCGCGACCATGTTCGCGGCGATATGGACGACGATCTTGTCGAGGCGGGCTTGCGGGCTGACCGGCTGCACCATGACTTCGCGAAGACGGCGCAGCAGCAGACGGGGGCCGCCAAGCGTGCCAAACATGGGCGTTTCCTGTTCAGACCCTTTCACCAATCCGCACTGGGAAGCCGCATCGACCGATGGTGAAGCCACCTAATCCGGCAACGGTTCTATCGCTTCCAGAGTTCCAGCGGCCTCACAATCCCAGACAATTAAACGACGTCGCCGGTCCAGGCCCGACAGCATGATCTGCTAGAACCGCATCACGCTCTAAACTTTCTAGTTTTTGCATGACCTTGGGTCGAGAGCTCCTTCGTGTTTTCTGGAGGCATGCAAAGCTCTAGACTTTCGATTGAGCTAATTTTGTTGATGCAAACCCCGGTTTTGGCCTTCGGTCCGCCGTAGCAAACTCCGGACCACGATGGTAAACAAAACCCTGAGACAAGAAGAAGACGGCCTGCTTTTGGTCAAGCTTTGTCCAAGCCATAAAGGGTATGCAACGTTCTTACCGCCAATTCCGTATACGCGGCTTCGATCAGAACCGAGAATTTTATTTCGGAGGTCGTAATCGCCCTGATATTGATGCCTTTTTCCGCCAGCGCCCTAAATGCGAGCGCGGCCACGCCGGCATGGCTGCGCATACCGACGCCGATCGCCGAAATCTTCACGACATCGCTCGCCCCGTGCAAAGTGGCAAAACCGATCCGCGGCTGCGCCTTGAATAAAATCGTTTGGGCCCGGGCGAAATCGGCGGCGGAAACAGTAAACGTGATATCGGTCACGCCGGCATCCTCGGACGCCACCTGAATGATCATGTCCACGTTGATATTGGCTTCGGCGAGCGGCATGAATATGGCGGCGGCGATGCCTGGGCGGTCTGCGACGCGGCGCAACGTAATCTGCGCCTCGTCCCGCGAGAAAGCGATGCCGGTGACCACTTGGCTTTCCACGATATCCTCCTCGCCGCAAATCAACGTGCCATGTTTCACGCCGCCCGGATCGTCGAAGGACGACCGAACGAATGTTTTGACCTGGTGCACCATGGCAAGCTCGACCGAGCGTACCTGAAGCACCTTGGCCCCGAGCGAGGCCATTTCCAGCATTTCCTCGAAGGCGATGCGATCGAGCCGCTTGGCTTTCGGCACAATTCGGGGATCGGTGGTATAGACCCCATCGACGTCCGTATAGATGTCGCAACGGTCCGCTCCGATCGCCGCGGCGACCGCAACCGCGCTCGTATCGGAGCCGCCCCGCCCAAGCGTGGCGATGCGCCCGCTCTCCTTGTGAAGGCCCTGGAAACCGGCGATCACTGCCACTTCCCCCGGGCCGGCAAAACCATCGAGAATCGCCGCGGCCCCAATATTTTCGATCCGGGCCGAACCATGCTCGTTTGAGGTCAGAATCGGAATTTGCCAGCCTTGCCACGAACGCGCGGCAATTCCCTGTTCCTGCAGAACGATGGCGAGGATACCGGCGGTCACCTGTTCGCCGGAGGCGACAACGGCGTCGTATTCGCGCCGGTCGCAAAGCTGCGCGGCCTCCTCGCACCAGCCGGCGAGTTCGTTGGTCTTGCCGGCCATTGCGGAGACCACGACCGCAATGTCATGGCCTTCGCCCCGCTCGCGTGCGATGTGCCTTGCAATATTACGAATGCGCTCTATGTTCGCTACCGACGTGCCGCCAAATTTCATCACAAGACGGGCCATCGTGTGGAAATCGCTCCTGCCGGGGCGGGATTCTGATTAGGAAATCAAGGGCCCGCAACGCGCGCCCCCGCGCATAGATGCAAATGCCGGCACATCAAGTCAATGGGAATTCGGCCGCGGCAAGCCGGGAAAAGCTCCACCGCACTACAACCGTAGATCCGGAGGAGCTCGCCCGCTTCGACCGGCTCGGCGCGGAATGGTGGGATCCGGATGGCCCCATGCGAGCGCTGCACAAGTTCAATCCGGTCCGTCTCGCCTATTTGCGCGAGCTTTTAGGCAAGCACTTTTTGCTCGACGGAAAGCCGCGCGATTGGCGCTCGCCGGTCGCGCTCCAGGGCCTGACGATCCTCGATATAGGATGCGGTGCCGGCATCCTCTCCGAACCCCTGGCGCGGCTTGGCGCCCGCATGACCTCGATCGATCCGGCGCGGCGCAACATCGAGGCCGCCAAGGACCATGCCGCGAAGACAAACCTTGCCATCGATTACCGCTGCGTCGCCGCCGAGGAGCTTGCGGCCGAGGGCGGGGTCTTCGATGTTGTCCTGGCCATGGAAGTTGTCGAGCACGTGCGCAATGTTGGACGCTTCCTCGCTGACGCCGCCGCGATGGTGCGGCCTGGCGGAATGCTTGCCGCCGCCACGCTCAACCGAACCCTGAAGAGCTTCGCTTTCGCAATTCTTGGCGCCGAATATGTGCTGCACTGGGTACCGCGCGGAACCCACAACTGGACTCAATTCGTCGCGCCGCGCGAACTCGCCACGGCCTTGCGCGATGCCGGGCTGCGCGTCAAGGACGAGACGGGGGTCGTATATGATCCGCTGGCGGCGAAATGGCGGCTCTCGCACGACATGGACGTCAATTACATCATGGCCGCGATTCGCCCGAAATGACGCGGAGGTTGTTGGGAAAACACTCCTTCAGTGAACGGCGCATAATTGGCACCGCGCACTGCCGCCTATTGTGCTCCGCTTGCCCGAAGGGTGCCCAACCCCTGCGCGACACGATCAAAAACGTCCTCCAAATGACCGCACCGTTTTGCCGGAACAGCCGCATGGTTTTGCGGCAAAAAAACCCGCTCCTCGCGGAGCGGGTCAATTGCTGATTTGAAGTTCTAAGTACAGCCTTTGAATTTGAAAGAAGCTAGCCGAGTGACCCAGTTAAAGGCACCTGTGGTTTTGTAATACTCCTGAGCGTACCAGAAGGTACAGTCGTCGCTGGGGTCTATGGCCATGCTGCTATAGTCGCCCCAGCGGTGATCGCTGGCCTTCTGCACGCCCTTGCCAGCAACGATGAGCTTGGCAGCCTCCATCGTGTTGTGAGGATCGGTGGGTTCGCGGCCGACATATGAGATGCCCGGCTTCACCGTACCGCTCGACCTGCTGAAACCCAGCGCGATGTCCCCGTTCTTGTCCATGGCGATGCTGCCCATCCAGCGCGAAACCGGAATCGTGCCGCCGCCCACCCTTCCGTGCTGGAACACAACCGGGACGGAGCCCGGGTTCCGGATTTCATACCAACGCACCGCAGAGACTGCACCGCCGGTTCCCCCTGTTCTAATGGTGTGATTTGCCACTAACGCTTCGTGAGTCCCGAAGTTACGATAGGCCAGGCGGTGCATCAGCCGGTC
>DATARJ010000367.1:0-5874 GCA_036264205.1 Methylocella sp. | reverse complement strand
TATCCGGCCGCATACCACTGGGCGGGATGGTATAGTAGATGGCCACGGCGGAAAGCACGCACAGCCAAAGTGCCAGAAAAGCGGTCATGCTTTGCCTCCTTGTCCCAAATATACACCCACGAGGTGTCCCCCGCAATACTTTCCGGTCATTGCTCCCGGACGCAAGGCTTCCACATTCCCGCTGAGGGACAGCAAGGCGTCGCGCATGACCGGCCCGGCGTGCGCCGCCGTTGAGCGATCGGGCAGCAGTCGAGTAGAGTGGCTTGCAGGATTTCCCCGGCAAAAGAAAAGCAGCCGAGACGAGTCGCTGATTAGACGCCGCAAAAACCCGCGGAATTCCGCTTGCAAAACAACCCTGGCGCTTGCGCTCGGCAATGTTCCTTTCGCGACGCTCTCTGAGTCTCGGCCGGGCGCCTCTGTTCATCGCGGGCACTTGATTATAAATACACCCATAACGTAGGCCTCCCCCCACCGAACAAGAGCCTTCGTGTTGCCCGCGGCGAACGAACATGCAGGATTCATGGTCAAAATCACCTATATCGACTCTTTTGGCGAAGCCCGGACCATCGAGGCCCAAGAAGGCGCCACGGTCATGGAAAACGCCATCCGCAACGCGATCCCCGAGATCACCGCCGAATGCGGCGGCGGCTGTGCCTGCGCAACGTGCCATGTCTATGTCGGCGAAAAATGGGTGGGCCTCACCGGCAAGGCGTCGGACCAGGAAGAAGACATGCTGGATTTTGCTTATAAGGTGCAGCCCAACTCGCGGCTTTCGTGTCAAATCAAGGTCACGCCGGAACTCGACGGCCTCGTCGTCACCACCCCGGACCGGCAGGGCTAGGAGTTTTTCGCAGGAGCGGGTATCGCGCGGGCCTATGCCGTTCCCAACCGCTAACAGCACCGCGCGAACCCGCGCTAACGGCGCGATATTACCGCTTCTTTTCGAAATTCTTCCGGAGCAAGGAATGAGGGAAAGCATCAACACCGACGTGGTCATTGTCGGCGCCGGGCCGGCCGGACTCTTTGCCGTGTTCGAGCTTGGCCTGCTCGACATCGAAGCGCATCTCATCGACATTTTGCCGAAACCCGGCGGCCAATGCGCCGAGCTTTATCCGGAAAAGCCGATCTATGACATTCCGGGCTTTCAAAAACTGTCCGGGCAGGAGCTCGTCGATGCCTTGCTGCGGCAAATCAAGCCGTTCCACCCTTCCTTCCATCTTGGCGAAATGGTCGAGGCGCTCGAAGTTCTGGGGAGCGCCGAAGCGCCGTCGTTTCGCATCCGCACCAGCGGCGGGCCAAGCTTCGAATGCAAGGCCGTCATCGTAGCGGCCGGCGGTGGTTCGTTCCAGCCGAAGAAGCCGCCGATTGCCGGTATCGAGGCCTACGAGGGCAAGTCGGTCTTTTACGCCGTGCGCAAGATCGAGGATTTTCGCGGCAAACATGTGGTGATCGTCGGCGGCGGCGATTCGGCGCTCGATTGGACTCTCAATCTTCAGCCTGCCGCCAAGCGTTTGACCCTGGTTCACCGCCGCGACGATTTTCGCGCTGCGCCACATTCCGTCAAGGCCATGCGGGAGCTTGTCGCCGCCGGCCGGATAGATTTGCGCCTTGGCCAGATTGCCGCCTTGACCGGCCAAGCGGGCGAGCTCTCCTGCGTGAACCTCAAGGACGCCAGCGGCGGATCGCACGAAATCCCCTGCCAACGGCTCCTCCCGTTTTTCGGACTAACGATGAAGCTCGGTCCGGTTGCCGGTTGGGGTTTGAACCTGCACGAGAACCTCGTTCCGGTCGACGCGGGAACCTTCGAGACGAATGTCCCCGGCATTTTCGCGATCGGCGACATCAATCAATATCCGGGCAAGTTAAAACTCATTCTGTGCGGTTTTCACGAGGGCGCGCTGGCAGCGCAAAAAATCTACCACTATGTCTATCCCGGCAAGAGGCTGATATTCCAATACACGACATCCTCCTCCTCCTTGCAAAAAAAGCTCGGCGCGAATTGAAACCGCCCCGCCATATCGCGCCGGCTCGGGAGAGAACATGATCCGCGTCGCCCTTTATGCCGGTTCGTTCGATCCCTTGACCAACGGCCATGTCGATGTCATCGAAAGCGCCGGAGTTTTGTGCGGCGAGCTCGTCGTCGCGATCGGCGTCGATCCGGGCAAGACTCCAATGCTCGCCGTCGAGGAGCGCGCGGGTCTAGTCGAAAAAGTCTGCGCCGGTCTTCTCGCGGCCCGTGCGTGCAAACTTTCGGTGCGCGCTTTTTCTGGTCTCGCGGTTGACGCCGCGCGAGCAGCCGGGGCGAGCGTCATGCTGCGCGGTCTTCGTGACGGCACGGACCTTGACGCCGAGATCTGGATGGCGGCGATGAACGCGGCCATGGCGCCGGAGATTAAAACGGTGTTTCTCGCGGCTTCGCCCGCGGTTCGTCATATTAGCGCGACATTGGTGCGGCAGATCGCCGGGCTCGGCGGCGACGTCTCGGCATTCGTGCCCGAGCCGGTCGCACTTGCGCTCGCCAAGCGGTGCGCGCCCAAATGACCTTGCGCTTGACTCTGTTTGAAGGGACCCGACCAGAATGACGCTTCAACCGATGACGATCCGCGCTGTCTTAGGCTTGGGTTTTGCCTTGGGCCTGGCCTTCGGGTTTGCTTCGTTTTCGAATGGGCTTTCCGCCGCTCCGGCGCAAGACCTCCAACACACGCTCTATCTCGACACCAAGGACGGACGTGTCACGATCCTGCTCCGGCCCGATCTCGCGCCCAAACATGTGGCCCAAATTGAGGCATTGACGAAGCGCGGCTTCTATAATGGCCTCGTCTTCCACCGGGTCATCGACGGGTTCATGGCGCAGACGGGCGATCCGACTGGTACCGGAATGGGCAAATCCGATCTTCCGAATATTCAGGCGGAATTTTCCGCCGAGCCATTTAAACGCGGCACGGTCGGCATGGCCCGTTCGCAAGATCCGGACTCGGCCAATTCGCAGTTCTTTATCTGCTTTGCCGATGCACCGTTCCTGAACAACAAATATACCGTTGTCGGCCAAGTGATTTCCGGCATGGACGCCGTCGACAAGATCAAGAAGGGCGCTAAGGAAGACAACGGCGCGGTGACCGAACCCGACAAAATCGTCAAGATGCAGCTCGCGGGCGATGCGGCTTCGGGCAAAAAATAGGCCGGGGCACCCGCCGGCGGTCATTGCTCACGTCCCTTTCGGTTGCCCGGCAACTTTCCGCCCGCGCTACCGCTTGCGGGTCAGGCGGAACACGCCTTGTTCGCCGAAAAAGTTCCAGATCCAGGGCTCGCCATAGGCCAAAGGCGCGCCGAAACGATCGAGCGCCACGCCGCGCTCGATCCTCGCATCGATTTCCCGCACGAGCGCGACAAAATCCTGGATCGTGCAAAAATGGATGTTCGGCGTGTCGTACCAGGAGCAGGAAAGGTTGCGCGTCATCGGCATGCGTCCGCCGAACGCGACCTGGAACCGGATCCGCCAGTGGCCGAAATTCGGGAACGACACGATCGCGTGACGGCCTATCCGCAACATATGTTCAAGCACCGTGCGCGGCTTGCGCGTCGCCTGCAACGTCTGCGATAGAATCACGTAATCGAAGGCATTGTCGGGATAGTCGACAAGATCGGTGTCGGCATCGCCCTGAATGACCGACAGTCCCTTGGCGACGCAGTCGTTGACCCCCCGCTGGGAGAGCTCAATGCCGCGCGCATCCACGCCTTTTTCCTCGGATAGCAGCCGCAGCAGAGTGCCGTCGCCGCAGCCGACATCGAGAACGCGGGTCTTCGCCTCCACCATATCGGCGACCAGAAGAAGATCGACGCGCGCCGGAATTGCGCGGGCTCGCTTGGCTTTGACAACTCCCGTCTTAGCGGCCACGGTTCAAATCGCCCCGTTTTTCGCCGGCGCTATGCCCCGTGCCCGCGCCGCGGCATGCAAAAAACCGCGCGAGGTCGCGATGAACTCAGGGGTGTCCAATAAGAACGCATCATGACCGCGATCCGTCTCGATATCGACAAAGGAAACCGAGGCGCCGCCCGCGTTCAAGGCGTGCACGATCGCGCGTGAAGCCTGCGTCGGATAGAGCCAGTCCGAATTGAAGGACACGACGCAGAACCGGGTTTTGGCGCCCTTGAAAGCGAACGCCAGAGAGCCGCCATAATCGGCGGCGAGATCGAAATAATCGCACGCCCTCGTCACATAGAGATATGAATTTGCATCGAAACGGTCGACAAAGCTTGTGCCTTGTTGGCGCAGATAATTCTCGATTTGGAAATCGGCATCGAAAGAGAAGGTCGGCGCGCTGCGGTCCTGCAGCTTACGGCCAAACTTGCTCTGGAGGACTCCGTCCGACAAATAGGTGATGTGGGCCGCCATTCTGGCGACGGCGAGCCCTTTGGTCGGGATGACGCCTTCTTCGAGATAGCGGCCTTGGCGCCAATCCGGGTCGGCCATCACCGCTTGGCGCCCAACCTCATGAAAAGCAATATTTTGCGACGAATGTCTCGCGGCGGTCGCGATCGGCATTGCGGCGAAGACCCGTTCCGGGAAGCTCGCCACCCATTGCAACACTTGCATGCCGCCCATTGAACCGCCCGCGACGCAGAACAGCGTGGCGATGCCCAG
The DNA here is from genome assembly GCA_036264205.1 of Methylocella sp. Taxonomy (GTDB): domain Bacteria; phylum Pseudomonadota; class Alphaproteobacteria; order Rhizobiales; family Beijerinckiaceae; genus Methylocapsa. The sequence goes on along the minus strand of DATARJ010000367.1, from coordinate 1,232 downwards.
ACGGTCGATCAGCATGGCTTGCGCGAAAACCATGTCCTTGATGGTAACGATTGGAAGATCGAGGCCATAGGGTCGGCCGGTCGCCGGATTGAGCGAGGCGGGCCCGGTGGTGCCCATGCAACCGCCGATAACATTGGGCGCAATGACAAAATAGCGGTTGCTATCGATTGGCCGGCCTGGACCAACCATGGTGTGCCACCAGCCGGGTTTGCCGGTGATTGGATGTTGATTGGCGACATGCTGGTCGCCAGTCAGGGCATGGCAGACTAAAATGGCGTTCGACTTGTCGGCGTTGAGCTCGCCATAGGTTTGATAGGCGATCGTCACGGGGCTGAGCGAGACCCCGGCATCCATCTTAAGCGGAGTATCGGCGCCGAAATGCGCTACGAGGCTTTGCGGCGCATCGACCTCGCGAAGACCCGCCGCTTTACTTGCCGGAGCGAATGGCACAGCTCTGCCGATCGTTCGATATGGCGAACATTGCATCCGTTATATGCGAGCGCGCGAAAAAAAGAGTCAAGATCTAGCCGCCGCGTTGGCCGGGGTGGCCCGCGAAGGAGATTGGGGCGTTTTTCAAGCCGGTTTTAAGAGACTGGCTTTATGGTGGGCGCCCACGGGCTCTAACCATGGACCTGCTGATTAAGAGTCAGTTGCTCTACCAGCTGAGCTATACGCCCTATCAATGGGTTAGCCTACATACCGACCTCGTTAGACACTATATAGACACCGGCGGAATACCCCGTTGCCTAGGCGGCAAATGGAGGTGAAGTGCGGCTCTTATATCAGCGAGGGCCTGGTTGCAACTAAACCCCTGCACCACATTGCACGGCCGCCACTACCCCGCAGTCAGGCGGTGTATAATCATCAAAGGGAGGTGTCCGCATTCTCCGGCGTCCCGGTCGTCGGGACAACGGTAGTGCGAAGCGCGAGTTGGACGGCCGAACGCCGTGCAAAGGGTTGGTACATTCGCAAGACCGATCATGAGGGCGGCTGGCGCGGCCCCTACACCACCATCGCCAGCGTCTCACTCATGATTGCGCTAGCTCGGCAAGGAGCTCACAAAGCGTGACGCCTTCATCTCGCGCACATAATCCGAAGTCCGGGGCGTTCCCCTCCCGGGGCTTTTCCTTCGGCGTCCGGACTGCCAAGAGGAGAACGGACTATTTTCTCCACTTATTGAAAATGTAGCCAGCAAGGATTAGGGCACCGCCCGCCGCTATGGCTACAAATGC
>DATARJ010000347.1:0-4677 GCA_036264205.1 Methylocella sp. | reverse complement strand
AGGCGGCGAAGGCGGCAAGGGCGGTGACGATCACCATTGGCACGAACCAGGCGGCGACCTGATCGGCGAGGCGCTGGATCGGCGCCCGGCTCCGTTGCGCCTTCGCCACCAAGTTCACGATCTGGGAGAGTAGCGTCTCGCCGCCGACCTTTTCCGCGCGCATGACGAAGGAGCCGCTCTGGTTGAGCGTGCCGGCGATCACCTTGGCGCCCGCGTCCTTGCCAACCGGCATGGATTCGCCGGTGACGAGCGACTCATCAAGCGTCGCGCGCCCCTCAAGAATCACGCCATCGACCGGCACTTTTTCACCGGGCCGCACGCGCAGACGGTCGCCAACCGCGATCTCATCGAGCGGCACTTCCTCGTCGCTATTATCGCCGCGAAGACGCCGCGCGGTCTTTGGCGCGAGGCCGAGAAGCGCCTTGATCGCATTGGAGGTTTGTTCACGCGCACGGAGTTCCAGGACTTGGCCGAGCAGCACGAGAACGGTGATGACGGCGGCGGCCTCGAAATAGATCGCGACCGAGCCGTCCGCGCCCCGAAACGCTTGCGGAAAAAGACCAGGCGCCAATGTCGCGGCGGCGCTGTAAGCCCATGCGACGCCGGTGCCCATCGCGATCAGCGTGAACATGTTCAAATTGCGTGTCGCGAGCGATCGCGCGCCACGTTCGAAGAACGGCCAGCCTGCCCAAAGCACGACGGGCGTGGCAAGAACGAACTGCACCCAATTCGATGTCTCCTGCGAGATCAGCATGTGAAGATCGAACAGATGCCCCCCCATCTCCAAAACCACCACCGGCAAGCTAAGAGCGAAAGCAATCCAGAATCGCCTGGTCATGCCGGCAAGCTCGGGATTTGGACCCGAATCCGCGCTTGCCACAACAGGTTCGAGCGCCATGCCGCAGATCGGACAACTGCCGGGGCCGGTCTGACGGATCTCTGGATGCATCGGGCAGGTATAGATGGCGCCCTCCGGCGCTGGCGCCGAAGGTTTTGGCTTCTCGCCGAGAAAAGACACGGGATCGGCGACGAATTTGGTTTTGCACCCTTGGCTACAGAAATAATAGGTGTGACCGCCGTATTCGGCGCTGTGCTTGGCGCTGCCGGGATCGACATTCATGCCGCAAACCGGATCCTTCGCCATATGCTTGGCCTCGTCAATACCGCCCGAAAGGGTTTGCGGATGATTGTGATGATTGTGCATCGGGTTGCTCCCGGACGTTCACGCCAAACCGAGGATCCGTGCAGGCATCGAATTAGGGCCGCAAAGAAAAATTTGGCTGGCTTGATCTTGAGACATAATCGCGCTCTCCGCATGTTCCAAGAGTTCGCCTTCGATTGTCGAATTTCCGGGCGCGACGGAAGAATACATTCGCTGGCCAAAACTTCGACCTTAGCGCGCGCAACCAGGCAGAGCGGCGAGCACCTCCCGCCCGAGGATACGCCGCTCTTTCGGCCAGCTCCAAAAATCGCCTTGGTGCGCCGTCGCATCCGCGAGGCGGCGCCTGTAGACTTCCTTCGGCACTTCGACCGCGCCGAGCGACGCAAGATGCGGGGTCACGAACTGCGCGTCGAGCAGGCGGAACCCGCCCTTCGCCAAACGGGCGACGAGATGCGCCAGGGCGACTTTCGAGGCGCCGGTCCTGCGGTAAAACATACTTTCGCCGAAAAACGCCGCGCCGAGGTGGACGCCGTAGAGCCCGCCAACAAGCGCGCCATCCGCCCAGCTCTCCACGGTGTGGACCCTGCCGGCATCGAAGAGCTGGCGATAGAGCAGTCTAATCCGGCCATTGATCCATGTCTTTTCGCGTCCCCCGTGGGAGGCGGCGCATCCGTCGATCACGGCATCGAAATCGCAATCAATTCTGATCTCGAAACGATCGGAGCAGATCGCCTTGGCGAGACTTCTCGATACGATCAGGCCATCGAGCGGGAAAATACCGCGCACTTCCGGGTCAACCCAGAAGAGATTCTGATCGAAAGCGCTCTCCGCCATCGGAAATAGGCCGATGGAATAAGCGCGGAGCAAAATATCGCTGGTTATTTCGAATGGGTCGCGGGGATGGCTCATCGGACAAGACTGAGCGTCGCGGCGGACGCCGTCAAGCGCGAACGATCCGGAAGCCGCGCGGTTTTTCTAGTTGCCCCTCCGGCGCTTGACAAAAGCTCGGTCCGTGCTTCTTTCGTGAGCGGTCCCCGGTATCCAACTGAGCTTTACCCATGATGGTCTCGACGACAAACGACGTAACAGGTTTCAAGATCGTCCGGCATCTCGGCATCGTGCGCGGCATCACCGTTCGCTCGCGCAGCGTCGTCGGCAATTTGGTCGGCGGCCTTCAATCCATGTTTGGCGGTCAGATCGGCGCCTATTTGGACCTTGCGGAAACCTCGCGGCAGGAAGCCTTCGATCACATGTGCGCACATGCCACCCAAGCAGGCGCCAACGCGGTCGTTGGGATGCGCTATGACGCCAACGAGATCATGGACGGAATTACCGAAGTCCTCGCCTATGGCACCGCGGTTTGGGTCGAGCCTCTCGTGCATGACCGGTGACAGCCGGAGCCGGTAAATTTAAGTACCCCGCGATGTTGTCCACCATCGTCTTTTGCGAGGATAAACCCGCGAGCGCCCCCGGCCGCGATTTGGCCGAAGTTTTGGCTCGCACGCTGGCTTGCCTGGTGCCGGCCAAGGTCGAAGGCCTTCTCTGCGACGTCAGGATCGCGGGGCCGGCGGGGACGGGCTTAAGCCTTGTCGCGAATCACGCGGGCTGCGCCTTGATCGAGGCGGAAAACGAGGCGGACTGGCTCAGTCTCGCATTGCAAGCGGCGCGCGGCCCCGACATTTTTCTGCTGCGTTGCGGGCGCGCTCCGGAAGCGGGCTTTATCGAGGAAGCAGCCGATTTTTTGGCGGCAGACACCAAGGATTCATCGCGCGCGGCGTGGTTGCGCGCGGCGCCGGAAAGCTTTCTCGAGCGGGTGTTTCTGTCCTTAGCGCCGGTCGCGGGGCTTATTGCTCCCCACTATCTCCTGCTGCGGGCGCCACGAGGTGGATTTTCAAATCTCGCGAGCTTCGTTGCTCCCTCAACGGCTTTCCAGACGCGCGCGCGGCGGATCGGCTGACCGGTTTCTTGCACATATGATCTTGCTTGCGCGCAAGTCCTGGACCAGAGGGATATGGATTGGTCTCTGGCATGCGGCTGAACGCTCTGGACTGGGTCAATTTCTTCCTCGCCGATGTGCGGGGCGGGCTCGGTGCCTACGTGAACGTCTTCCTACTTACAAATGCGCACTGGAGCCAGGCCGCGATCGGCGCCGTGCTGTCGACGAGCGGCCTCATCGGCATCATGGCGCATCCGGCGGTCGGCGCCTTTATCGACCGCACACGGGCAAAGCGGGCCCTGATCATCGCCGGGGCATTCGTCCTTTCGGGCTGCGGACTCGCGATCGTGTGGGTGCCGGTCCTTCCCGTCGTACTTGTCGCGGACATCATCATGGCTGTCCTCGGTGGCGTCTTCGCGCCAACCGTCGCCGCGATAACCCTCGGCCTGAGCGGACGAGAGACCCTACCGGCCCGTCTTGGCCGCAACGCGGCATTCGACCGCGCCGGCAATGTCTTCATCGCAGCCTTCATCGGGGTCGTTGGGGTAGCGTACTCGCAAAAGGCGCCGTTTTATCTCGCGCCGTTATTTGCGGCGCTGACGGCGATCGCGGTGCTCTCGATCCCGGCGCGCGCCATCGATCACGACAAGGCCCGGGGCCTCCAAATGGACGGGTCCCACCACGCAGGGTTTCCCACCGGCTGGCATGTTCTGATCCGGTATCGGCCGCTTGTCGTATTCGCGGTCGCCGCGGCGCTGTTTCATTTCGCCAACGCGCCGATGCTGCCGCTCGTTGTCCAAAAGCTCGCTCTGGCCAATCCTGGCCGGGAAACCGGCCTCACCTCCGCCGCCATTCTCGTCGCCCAGTTTGCCACGATTTTGATGGCGCTGCTCGTCACCCGAGCGAATGCGCTCGGGCGCAAGCCGCTTCTGCTCCTCGCCTTCGCTGCGCTTCCACTGCGCGACGGGCTCTGCATGTGGGTTGATGACGCATCCTGGCTCCTGGCCGTTCAAGTACTGGATGGCGTCGGCGGCGGCCTTTTCGACGCGCTATTGCCCCTCGTCCTCGCCGATATCGTGGGCGGGACTGGCCATTACAGCCTTGCCCGCGGCGTGCTTGGCACCGTTCAGGGGGTCGGCGGCTCGTTGAGCCAGGCCGTGGCCGGCTATATCGTCACGATGGCCGGCTACAATGCCGCCTTCCTGACCCTTGCGGTGGTGGCCACGGCAGGACTGCTGCTCGTAGTAATCGCCATGCCAGAGACGACGCCGTCATCAAAAGGCAGCCCATCTTGACGGCACCGGCCTGAACCTTCGGCTAGGCTTGGGCGTTGGGCGTTGGAGGACGTCCTTAACTCGCGTTCGGACCTGCTACACCTTACTGCTATTGAGCGGTTCCTTTTCGATCACATGATTCCAAGCGATCGGGAGGCGCCCTAGCGCGCGAAGGTGTTGCACGTATCGACCTCGCCCGATTTCAAGCCGGCGTTCAACCACTGGACGCGCTGCGCCGCCGTGCCATGGGTGAAGGAATCGGGAACCGCGTAGCCTCGCGCGGCCTTCTGCAAACGATCGTCGCC
>DATARJ010000278.1:0-4622 GCA_036264205.1 Methylocella sp. | reverse complement strand
AAACTCCACGCGCCGCCGCCCGCCACGGCGAGCTTGCGGTCCTCTATTGCTTTGTCCTGCTTTATCTCGCCGTGGCGGGCGGCGGCGCGTGGAGTTTTGTGCGCGACAGGCTTACGCCGCCCTCCATTTGATCGAACAGCCGATGGATGGAATTTGATCCTTGGGCGCCACGCCCGTTGCCACAATGGCCCGCATGGCCTCGACAAGCTCGCGCCTCGCTCCTGCCGGAGGCGGCGCGGTGCGGCCTTCGTCCAGGCGGCCGCGGTACTTCAGCTTCAGGTCTTTGCCGTAGCCGAAGAAATCGGGCGTGCATACCGCGCCATACGCGCGTGCCACGGCCTGGGTCTCGTCGTGAAGATAGGGAAACGGAAAATTGTGCGCCTCCGCGAACCGTTTCATATTAGCGAAGGAATCTTCCGGATAGTCCTTGGCATCGTTCGAGCAAATGGCCGCGAAGCCAATGCCCTCCGCCAACAACAGCCGCGCGTCCGCGACAAGCCGGTCGATCACCGCTTTCACATAGGGACAATGATTACAAATGAAGACGATCACCGTGCCCTTTTCGCCCACAACATCTTTGAGTGCATACGTTTTGCCATCGGTGGCGGGAAGCCGAAAGTCCGGGGCCGGCGTATCCAGAGTGATTTTTGTTGCAGTAGCAGCCATGATCCTACCTCCGTGCCCTAGTTATATAGGCGCGCCGCGCGGGAGCCCGCCAGAAGCCAGACTGGCAGGATGCACCCGAATGAGGGCGGCGGGAACTGACAACATTGACCGTGTCCTTAGCGTTATCCTTTGCGGCCGTCGGCGTCCCTCTTGGCAATCACAAAACAGATGGCCCGCAGTTTGGGAACTCCTTAACGGGCTTCTCGTTCAGGCTAAATTGTACAGGAGGATCATCATGCCCCGCGGCGACAAATCAAAATATTCCGACAAGCAGGAGCGCAAGGCCGACCATATAGCCGAGGGCTATGAGAAGCGCGGAGTTCCGGAGCGAGAGGCCGAGCGCCGGGCCTGGGCAACCGTCAACAAAGATGATGGCGGCGGCAAGAAGGCTGGCGGGTCTGGCCGCGGCAAGTCTACCGGCCATCCGGCGGCTCACAGAGGCGGCGAGAAGGGCGGTGCAGCCTCGGCGTCCCGCCCGGCAGCGAGTCGCTCCGTGTCCGCGAGGAAGGCGGCGGCCACACGTAAGCGGAAGGCCTAGCCGCACCCCTGATCGGCGTGACCAAAGCGCTAGGCATTATTGCCGCCGGCGAGGCTCGCGTTGACCAATTTGTGTGCCGCTTTCGGCCCGTGCCATCCCGTTATCTTCGCCTGCTTGTCCGTAAATAAAGTCGCGCTGAGAAAGAATTGCTCTATCTCGGCCTTTACCCGCGCCGGCAGGTCGGTAGCCTTCTCCAATTCCCCCATGCGATCGTGCCAGATTGGCATAAGGATGAGGCGAGGATTTTCTATCGGGCCGTTAGCGCCCTTCTGGACAAGCTCGACCACGCCCAAAGGCCGACAAGGCAAGATCACGCCTGGGTAGGTAGCGCCATCATGAACCGCAAGCGCGTCAATTGGATCGCCGTCCTCCCCTTTTGTGCCCGGAATGAAACCCCAATCATAAGGATAAACGAGCCCTAGCGGGAGCGCTCGGGAAACGGTAAAGGCGCGCAATTCTACCTCGTACTCGAGTTTGATATTAGAGCCGCGCGGCGTCTCCACGATCATGCGCAATTGTTGATTATCGCCGTAGGGTTGGAGGTCAACGAAGTTGTGCATTGCTTAATCTCCGGATGGAACAGGCGCATCGCCTCCAAGTTCCCAAGCCGATGGCACGAAAAGTCGTCCAAGCTTCTACCTTTTGCATACGAACTCGCTTACGGCGAAGATTAAACGAGACGATACGCTCAGGCCTTCAGTTCGAAACGAGCCGTTTAGCTCGTTTCAGATCGGCGACGAAAGCCGTGTAAGCGTCATTCCGGGAAGTCTCTTCCCTGATGCGAAGGATGGCCGCGGGATGATTGGTCGCGAGCGCGTTACACCCGTCATCAACGCGAATTAGCCGGCCGCGCTCGCGTGAGATCGTGATGGGCCTCCCCGCAATTTCACGCGCGGCAGTCGTGCCAAGAGCGACAACGAGCTTCGGCCTGACAATAGCTATTTCCCGATCCAACCACCAACGGCACTGCTGGACTTCGTATCGGCTGGGCTGTTTATGGATGCGGCGCTTGCCGCGCTGTTCATGCTTGAAATGCTTCACGACATTCGTCACGAACACATTGCTCCGGTCAAGATCGCTCTCCTTCAAGGCGCGATCCAGGAGGCGGCCTGCGGGGCCAACAAAAGGACGGCCGGCGCGATCTTCCTGGTCGCCGGGCTGCTCGCCTACCAGCATGATCGCCGCAGGCGCGGGCCCCTCACCCCCGACGGCCTGTGTCGCGTCAATATACAAAGGGCAGCGCTCGCAACACGCAATGGCTTGGGCGATTTGCGCGAGTTCCTTCGCCGTCGAGGACCGTTCACGCAAATTCTTCTCCACGATTTTCATCCGGATTTGAATGCCCTACGCGAGAACCTAATCCCTGAACTATCAGGAGACATCAGCGCGGCTTCCGTCCGAATGCCTCGCGCAACTTCACTTTTGCGGCTTCAAGTTTTCGTTTTCGTGCTGTGCTCAAGTTCTTGCCGCCCCTGTTGAGGTAAAACGTCAACATCGACATCGCCGAGCGGAACGGGGACGATTTTAGGCGGTCGCTGCGCTCGGCAGAACGCTTCAAAGATTGAGCGATCTTGGAGGGATCGTCGCTCTTAAACACGCCGCTTTCCAAATCCATGGCATCGCTATTTTGCGTCACCTCGGCCGACCATTTTCGTTCCCTTGGTCTTTTTGTTGTCATGCTCGCTCGCACTCGTTGTTAAAGACGGTAGATCGTCCAGATCTTCGACGGAAACACCGGCTTAGGATGTTCGGTTCCTTGATTGCGAGCTGATTTTTCCACGGGCTTCGGCGGGACAGTCTGGGGCTTGGCCAAGCAGTCCCTCGGCCAAAGAGTTCGCCAACCCATACTGTACGCCGTCGGACCGCGTCTTGCTGTCTCAAGGTTGACGCGGCAGCTCACAAGGGGCTAACCCAGGTACACCTCGCCGGAGCCATCGCGGCCGTCTCAATGCCAGAGCTTTCCCCGGATGACTCCAAACGGCTTGCCGCCGGAAGGGCGCTGGAACTCGTTACGCCTGGGATGCGGCTTGGGCTTGGGACCGGCACGACAGCGGCACATTTTGTCGAGCTTCTTGCCGCGCGGGTCGCAAAAGGCTTGGACGTAATCTGCGTGCCTACATCGGAGCGCACCCGCACCCAGGCCGAGCTATATGCCATTCCGCTCACGACAATCGGCGCTTTACCGGAACTCGACTTGACGGTTGATGGCGCCGACGAATTCGACCCAAAATTGCGTCTCATCAAGGGCGGCGGCGGCGCGCTCTTGCGTGAAAAAATCATCGCCATGGCATCGAAGCGCATGATCGTGATCGCCGATTCCTCGAAACTGGTGGCGGTGCTCGGGAAGTGCCCAGTGCCGGTCGAAGTCAATGTGTTCGGCCTCGAAGCGACCCGCCGGATGATTTTGGCGGCGGCGAAGGCTTGCGGCTGTGATGGCGAGGCCCGCCTGCGGAAAACTCCTGCCGGCCGGGCGTTCGTCAGCGACAACGGGCACTATATCGTGGATTGCTTCTTCGGCGCCATTCCCCGCCCGGAGGCTCTGGCGGAACGTCTTGCCGCAATTCCGGGCGTCGTCGAACATGGGCTCTTCATTGGGATTGCCAAGGCCGTGATCAGCGCCGGTCCGGCCGGCATCGAGATTTTCGGCCAACTCGCTTGACGCCGGCCGGGGCGTTTTGCATCGTGCGTCAAGGCTTGGAGGTTTCGCTTGCGCATCGCTCTTGAAAAACACGCCATGAATTTGGCTTTTTGCCTAGCGTTCCTGCTTGCTCCCTTGGTTTCCGCTAACGGAACTAGGGCTCAACAAGCTGCGCCCAACACCCCGCCGGGCCAAACCGGGCCGGGTTCGGCCGCGCCCAGCCCGTCGCATTTGGCCGCCGCCCGCGCGCTCGTGGTCGCCTGCGGAATGTCGCGCTCCTTTAGCATCATCATTCCGCAATTCATGGATCAGATCGGCTCGTCGCTGACCCAGACGCGGCCGGAACTTATCCACGATCTCAACGCAGTGCTGACCGGGCTCAAGCCCGAATTCGACCGCCAAGCGGACGAAATGGTCGATATCGCCGCGCAGATTTATGTCAAACAGATGAGCGAGCAGGATTTGAAGGCGGCGGTGGCCTTCTTCGAGAGCTCGGCCGGAAAAAAATACGTCGAGACACAACCAGCCTTCCTGACCGAGGTCGTGACCGCGATGCAAGGCTGGCAAGGCAAGATATCGACCGATATGATGACCCGCGTGCGCGCGGAAATGAAGAAGAAGGGCCATGAACTCTGATTGTCATGCGCCCCATTGAAGACCCGCTACTCCAGCCGCACGAGCACGCTGTCGCCCCTCGTGCACCGACACAAGCATCGCAAGGATTGATTGGCCCGAAACCGCTTCCTCCGCACCCCCTGCTAAGGGGATGACGACGTTGCT
>DATARJ010000273.1:0-1905 GCA_036264205.1 Methylocella sp. | reverse complement strand
GCCCGGAAAGAGGCGCATGGAGCGGTATGAGAAAGTGAGAGGCGGTACGAGCCCGAGGCGCGAATTGCCTTATACCGGACACAACACAATAGCGTCCGTCTCGCAAGTCTCGCGGGACGAGCCGCTGGTCGCCGTCTCGGCGTTGGCCTCGTTGATGATCGTCCGGACGGTGGCGATGCAACGCCCGCAATTTAGCCGGCAGCCGAGACATTCGTAGACCGCGAATGGCGTGCGTGGGCATGCCCCGTTGGCCAGGGTCGCTCTTATTTCGGAATCGGTAACGATATTGCAGGAACAAACGATCATCGAGGTACCAAGCATGAAGCCAAGGGATGAGCCCGAAAACGGCTACGTAACTCGCTGTTTAATAATACGCAAGACCGGAATGGCACATTACAATCGCTCCAAATGCCGCGGCGGCTCCGCCTAGATTAGGGTTACACGAAACAACAATTTGACAGGAAGCAGTAATATCCGCTACCGCCGCCGTGGCTGCTCCGGTACAGCCAGATACCTTATCCGGATACCTTATATGGTGTGCCGATGCGCCCAAGACATGTGCGGCTGGCTTCGCCTTTACTTGCGCGGGATGATCACGCTTTCGGGACGCTACGCGCGGAGGCGCGAGACCCCCAGGTCAAGAAACATGTGCGCTTAGTTATGAACGGATTAATAGCCCTGCGATTCGCCGTCTTCATCCGAAAATAGCCGCAGTTGCGGCCTCTCTCCCGCGGGTTCCGGAAGACCGAGATGGCGGAAGGCGTGCGGCGTCAGTATTCTGCCGCGCGGGGTGCGTTGCACGAAGCCGCGCTGGATAAGGAAGGGTTCGATAATATCCTCGATCCCATCACGCGGCTCGGACAGGCTAGCGGCGATCGTCTCGATCCCGGCCGGGCCGCCGCCGAATGAAAGGGCGATCGTCTCAAGATAGCGACGGTCCATCGTATCGAGCCCGATCGCATCGACGTCGAGGAGACGCAGCGCTTTGTCGGCGACGCCGCGGGTGATTTCCGGTTCGTTGTCGACGGCCGCGAAATCGCGAACTCTGCGCAGCAGACGCCCGGCTATGCGTGGAGTCCCCCGCGCGCGCCTGGCGATTTCATTGGCGCCGTCATCCGAGATGGCGATCGCGAGCACCCGCGCGTTGCGCCGCACGATTCGTTCCAGTTCCTCGATCGTGTAGAACTCGAGTCTCAGCGGAATGCCGAACCGGTCGCGCAGCGGCGTCGTCAAAAGACCGGCACGTGTCGTTGCTCCAACCAGGGTGAATCGCTTGAGGGGGAGTTTTACGGAGCGGGCGCCGGGTCCTTCGCCGATCATGAGATCGAGCTCATAGTCTTCCATCGCCGGATAAAGTATCTCTTCAATCGCCGGATTGAGGCGATGAATCTCGTCGATGAAGAGCACATCGCGTTCGTCAAGCCCGGTGAGCTGCGCCGCGAGATCGCCGGCCTTCGCTATCACCGGCCCCGAGGTCGCATGGAACGTCACGCCGAGTTCGCGGGCGACGATCTGGGCAAGCGTTGTCTTGCCGAGCCCAGGAGGCCCGACAAAGAGCACATGATCGAGCGCCTCGCGCCGCGCTCTTGCCGCCTCGATGAAGACTTTTAGATTTTTCCGCGTCGCTTCCTGACCGGTGAAATCCGAAAGCGCCAAGGGGCGCAGAGACCTCTCCGCGTCATCGTCGCGCTTTTCGGGGGTAACGAGTCGAGGGCTTGCTGGCACCGGACACGGCCTCCCATTTAAATTGTCAACTTGCCCCGATCAGGCGATCCGCCCGCGAAGTGACGGCCCTCCCGGCAATCGCCGCATGAAGCATGATTCGGTGGATGCGGCGTGCCTACATGCCGCTTATTGCGGCCTGGCGTAAACTCAACGCCGCCGGCAAGCGTCGAAGCCTCTCCA
>DATARJ010000257.1:0-3953 GCA_036264205.1 Methylocella sp. | reverse complement strand
GGCTGAGGACCAGACTTGCTGCCAGCAGTAGTTGCCGTACGTTCCGTAGGCGTAATAGACCGGTTCGCCAACAAATGCAAAATGGCGAAAATGGCGGTGAGGCCGGAAGCAAGCCCGATTGTGAAATTTGCCAACGAAATGGCGGCCGCCGCCGTCCACTCCGGTGCCGAAGGCGGGCGTCGCCGTGACGAATGCCGCGGCAATCGTGGCCGCGGCAACGCAACCGGGAAGTTTGGTCATCACGTCAATCCTCCGCGTAAGCCAGCCTGGCAAGCCCTATGCGTCCTCGCCCAAACGAGAGATAGCGCCAGCAGCGCCTTCGGCAAGTTGGGGATGCGGAGCCGCGAGGAGGCATCGCGCGCAGGAGCGGGAAACCGGGTCACTCGCTTTGTTCGTCGTCCGCCGGGGTAAGGCGTCCGCGGCGCACGGAGCCAAGTTCGCCGGTGAATTGTAGGAGCCTTGCGCGCAGGGATTGCCGCAGCCGTTCCGCGCTGTCTGGAAACTCATGCAGGACACGACGGAAAAGCAGCCGCGAAATCCGCAGAACGGTCGAAGGTTCGCGCGCGATCGCCGTCGCCGGACGCCGCGTTTGCGTCAGCAGCGCGAGATCGCCGATGAGCCCGGGCGGCCGGACGATCCGCGCCGTGGCGGCGCCATCGCCGGAGGCATCCATCGCGATCGATCCGGCGAGCAAGACGAATCCGTCATTGGAAATTTCGTCGCGGCGAAACAAAACGTCGCCAGCGCGAAGATTGCGTGTTTCGGCTGAAAAAGCGATTAGCCGAAGCGCTTCCCGTTCGATCCCGGCAAACGCCGGAATGCGCGCCAGTTTGCCGATGTCGTCTTCCAATCCCATGCCGGCGTTTCCCTGCCCGCGAGCCTTTCAAGGGATCAGTTTGTAGCCGCCCGCCGCGGTGATGAGAAGCTGGGCCTTCGCCGGATCGCGTTCGATCTTTTGCCGCAGCCGGTAAATGTGCGTCTCCAGGGTATGCGTTGTGACATTCGCATTGTAACCCCAGACTTCGCGCAATAACACTTCCCGTGAGATGACCCCCTGTCCGGCGCGATAAAGGAATCGCAGAATAGCGGTTTCCTTTTCCGTCAGCCGGAGCTTATTGCCTTTTTCGCCGATCAGATGTTTGGCGCCGGGCTGGAAGGTATAAGGGCCGATCCGGAACAGTGCCTCTTCGCTCGACTCACGCTGGCGCAAATGCGCCCGGATCCGCGCGAGTAATTCGGCGAAGCGGAACGGCTTTGTCACATAATCGTTGGCCCCGGCATCGAATCCCTCGACCGTGTCCGTTTCCGAACCCCGCCCAGTCAGCATGATCACGGGGTTCTTGTATCCTTCCTCGCGCATTTGCCTGACCGCCGCGCGTCCGTCCATGTCCGGCAAACCTACGTCCATGATGATAAGGTCCGGCGTCTGTTCGCGCGCCACGTCGAGTGCGCCCCGCGCCGTATCCGTATGTATGGCCACGAATTCTTCGTGCAAGGCAAGCTGCTCGGCCAAGGCCGCGCGCAAATCGTCGTCGTCGTCGGCGATCAGGATCTTAAGAGCCGGGGTCATGAACCTGTCCTAGATGAATCGGCCTTCCTTCCGTTCAATAACCGGCACGGATTGAAACTGGTTCCTCCGGCCGCGCGGCGCCGCCTTTTTTCATATCGCACCGGCGGTTCTCTCGAAACTCCTTTGCCTTCCCGCGCGCGGCAGGCCGAAGAACGTACCCACTGCGCGAAAGCCAGAGCATTTTCAACCGGGTTACACTCGCCGCGTCAGGAAAATGCGCTAGAGTGGAACGGTTCGATCGCACCAGCGAATCATATTGGATCCGACGGAAGAATAGACTCGCATGAAATTTGTTGCAAAAAAACCGGGCAAATCTTTTGCGCGCGGACAATGGGAGATCAAGCGTGGGCTAAGCCGCCTGGTGGCAACACGCTTGCCGCGCCAGGCTCAAGCGCAAGAAATTCCCCTTGGCAGGTTTCACGCCGCGCCTGTCGTGGTTCGCTGCGCAATTGGGCGCGCGGGGATCAGGCGAGACAAGCGGGAGGGCGATCGCGCGACGCCCGGCGGAGCTTTTCGCCTTCTCGGCGGCTTATTCCGCGCCGATAGAGTTTTGCGCAAAGCTTGGGGTACGCCGATGCGCCCGGCCGGGCCAAGTGACGGCTGGTGCGACGATCCGGAAAGCGCGCTCTACAACCGGCGCGTGGCGTTGCCTTGCCGGGCGAGCCACGAAAAACTATGGCGTGCGGATCGCCTCTACGACCTTGTAATCGTTCTAGATTTTAATATCCGCCCGCGCCGCAAAAATCGCGGCAGCGCGATTTTTCTGCATTGTGCGCGGCCGGATTTCGCGCCGACCTCGGGCTGTATCGCGCTTCGCTTCGACGATCTGCGCCGTCTATTGCCGCGTCTCGCGCGCAAGGCGGTGCTGACGGTCAGGTGAGGGCGCGGATTTCCAGCCCGGAGGTCTTGTTGCGCACGGATTGCGCGATCGTCCAGAGCGCCCGCGCGGCTAGCGATGGCCCAAGTTTCGGCTCTCGCCGCGCCCGCGCAACCGCCTCGGCGAGGGTGTCGATGGCTCGGCCGAGACTTGGCCGCGTCCAAGCGCGCAGATGCCGCTCGAAAACCTCCTTTTGCTTGAACCCCGCGCCGACAAAACCGAAGCCTTCGCGAGGCCCTGGGGCTTCGTCCGGGTCGCGCCGGGCGCGATGCAGGTCCAGCGCGTGACGCAGCGCCGCCGCGAGCAGCACATGATAATCGCTCGCGCCGGCGAAGATATGACGCATGCGCGCATCGAGCGCCGCAAACTTGCCATCGAAGGCCGCGTCCACCGCCTCGCCGACGATGATGTTCGATGCGTCGCAGACAATGGCCGCGACATGATCGAGGGTGATTTCATCCTCGCCATGCGCGTAAAGCACGAGCTTTTCAAGCTCGGAGCGCGTCGAAAGCCGGTCCTGGCCGAGCTGGGAAACGAGAAACGCCTTGGCGTCCGGCGCAATCGACAGGCCTGCCGCGCCAACCTCGGAGTCGATCAATCGCGCGATGTCCTCGGCGGAATCGGGATAGCATTGGATCGCCGCGGCGTTTTTCGCGCGTTCGCAAAGTGTCCGCAAAGGCGCGTCCTTTTTCAACGCGCCGGCTTGGATGACGATCGTGCAATCGGGTGGGGGCGCGCCGAGAAGCGGCTCGAACGCGGCAACAAAGGCCTTGCCCTGCGCCTCGATCAAAATCGCCCGCCGCCCACCGAACAGAGGAATGGTATTGGCCTCGTCGGCGAACCGCGCCGGATCATTGGCAAGCTCGTCGCCGCCGATCCACACGAGTTGAAAAGGGTCCTTGGGATCGTCGACTACCTGCGAAATAATTTTTCGCGCCCGCTCGGTGACAAGCCCGGCGTCGGTTCCAAAGACGAGGTACAAATAAATTTGCGGCGGCGGGCGAGCGAGGAAACGCTCGGCTTCATGGCTTTTGACCGTGACCACCGGTTTCGCGCCCTAGTTTCGCGAGTCTAGCGCGTTCGATAACATACGCGGAAAGAATTTGCCGGATTCATTTAGTCTTCTCAGCGCGCTGTAGCGCCGCCATAGCTTCACTTGCGGCGTCTTCCGCCCTAGTGTCATCCGCATTAGCCTGGTGAGCCTCTGCAATAGCGGTATCGGCGGCTGCTGTAGCAGCATGTGTCGATAGCCGACGCGCACGCCTCATGCGTCTTTGCGGTGCCCGCTGCCTCTGCGTTAAACGGTATTTTTCGTGCAACCGCCACAGAGGGCCACCGAAACTTTTCCGCCGGCTATCCCCGCGTGGCGATTGCGGCCGCGATGCGGGTCCGGATCTGATCGGCAAGCGTTTTGGCGTCGCGGATCTCGGCATCGCGCGCGGCACGAAGGTTGGAGAACCTTTGGCTCGTCCGGTCGTAACTTGCGACGACGGTCGCCTGGCCCTT
>DATARJ010000242.1:0-3619 GCA_036264205.1 Methylocella sp. | reverse complement strand
TTGCCGAGCGCCCGGTGCGCGGTTTCCAGTGCGCCCCGGTTTTCAATCCGCCGCACCACGGCCAGCAGTTCGGGCGCGGTCACTTCGGCAATCGGTCGGCCGCCAATCCACGGGAAGATGTCGCGTTCGAAACGCCGGATGATGCGGTCGCCGTGATTCGCGGCCCACATCGCGGAATACTTGGCGAACCACTCCCGCGCCACCACCTCGAAGCTGTTTGCCGCCATGTCGGTTCGCGCCGACTTCATCGCCTTACGATTTTCGCTGGGGTCGATTCCATCGGCCAGCAGCTTGCGCGATGCGTTCCGACGGTCGCGGGCCTCTTTCAGGCTCACGTCGGGATAGACGCCGAGGGACAGCCGCTTTTCCTTGCCGTCAAACCGGTACTTCAGTCGCCACCATCTCCCGCCGGTAGGGGAGACTTCCAGATACAGACCGCCACCGTCGAACAGCCTGAAAGGCTTCTCGCCGGGCTTGCCATTACGAATCGCGGTATTGGTGAATCGCGGTATTGGTCAAGGGAATGGGGGCAAATCCTTGCGGGGCAACTCACTTGTCCCTAATGTTGCCCCCACCTGCCCCCGGATGTCAATGGAAAGTGTTGCCTCTTGCTGGATGGAATATAGAATAAAAATCCCGCAGTTATAGGGGCTTCTAGATGTCGTTGGAATTATTTGGACGGTTAAGTGGTGGAGCTGAGGGGAATCGAACCCCTGACCTCTGCAGTGCGATTGCAGCGCTCTCCCATCTGAGCTACAGCCCCCAAAACCGCTGTTTACGCGAGTGGTAATGCACACGCAAGGTTGTTGCCGCCGACGGATTTTAGACGTCGAAACCATCGCGGCACTTTTAAGGCCCCACTTGCCAACGAGGCCCCGGCCGCGTAAACGAGCTTAGTCCAGGCAAGCGGTCCGGAGTTCCGATGCGCGCACTTCTCGACGTGATTTTAGTCGTTCTACAGCTATATGTTTATGTGATTATTGCAGCGGTGATTCTCTCCTGGCTCGTCGCCTTCAATGTCGTCAACCGCCATAATGACGTCGTCCGCTCGATTTGGAACTTCGTGGCCGCGTTGACGGAACCGCTGCTGCGCCGGATCCGGGGAACGGTGCCAAATCTCGGCGGCATAGACATCTCGCCTCTTATTTTGCTTTTGTTGATTTTTTTGCTCCAACGCATTATCGAGGAATATATTTATCCAAACGTGTTCTAAACTCGCCTTGGCCCACGTTCCCTGGTCCAAGCTCTCGCGACGTAATCGGCGGCAGGGACCCGCTTGCCGACGGCAGGACGGTTTTGAAAGTGCGGATGCGTGCGGTCTGTCCAGAACTTCATCAGAGCGTGCCTCAGACCAGGTCCAAGAACTGGCTAAGTTGGCTGAATCATTTTGTGATTGCCTTGCTGCTGGCTGATTCGCAATAATTCGCAAGAAGCAATAATATGAGTCAAAGCCGCTAACGGCTTGTATTTTCCGGAAGACGGCGGCACGGGGCCGCCGCGCCAACCCATGGTGAAGACCAATGCTCATGGCAGGATCGCCAGGTGCTGTCGTACAGCTTCTCGCCGTCTTGCTTTGGTCTTGGGCTTCGCCGAAACCCAAGAAAGACGAATGAATGTTTGAAATCCATCGTGAAGAACTCGATTGGGCCGGGCGCAAGCTCGTGCTCGAAACCGGCAAGATCGCCCGCCAAGCCGATGCCGCCGTCGTCGCGACCTATGGCGAAACCACGGTTCTTGCCACTGTCGTCTCGGCCACCGAAGCCAAGCCCGGGGGCGATTTCTTTCCCCTGACAGTCAATTATCAAGAAAAGGCCTTCGCGGCGGGCCGCATTCCGGGTGGCTATTTCAAGCGTGAGGGCCGTCCTTCGGAAAAGGAGACTCTCGTCTCACGGCTGATCGACCGCCCGATCCGCCCATTGTTTCCCGACGGTTACCGCAACGAGACGCAACTTGTCGCGACGGTGCTTTCGCATGATCTTGAGAACGATCCCGATATTGTTGCGATGGTCGCGAGTTCGGCAGCGTTGACCTTGTCTGGCATCCCCTTCACGGGGCCAATCGGCGCCGCGCGCGTCGGCTTCATCAATGGCGCGCTGAAAATCAATCCGGCGCTGGAGGAGTTGAAAGATTCCTCGCTCGACCTCGTGGTCGCGGGAACCAGCGACGCCGTGCTGATGGTCGAATCCGAAGCCAAGGAACTCTCCGAGGCGACCATGCTCCAGGCCGTTATGGCCGGCCATGCCGGATTTCAGCCGGTGATCGACGCGATCGTCCGACTCGCTGAAAAAGCCGCCAAGCAGCCGCGCGATCTCGCCATTCCCGACAAGCGCAAAGTCGAGACAGCCGTGCGTGAGACCGCCGAGGACGGATTACGCGAGGCCTACAAGATCACCGCGAAGCAGGACCGCTATAACGCGGTCGATGCGGTGAAGGCAAAAGTAATCGCCGCGCTATTCCCAGCCGACGCCGAGCCGGAGTTTTCCAAGGAACAGGTCGCCGAGGTCTTTCACGATCTGCAGGCCAAGGTTGTCCGCTGGAATATTCTCGATACCGGCATTCGCATCGATGGCCGCGATGTCAAGACGGTCCGTCCGATTGTCGCGGAAGTTGGCGTCTTGCCGCGCACCCATGGTTCGGCGCTTTTCACCCGTGGCGAGACGCAGGCGCTGGTTGTCGCGACGCTTGGCACCGGGGAGGACGAGCAATACGTGGATAGTTTGGAGGGCACCTACAAGGAGCGCTTCCTTCTGCATTACAATTTCCCCCCCTATTCCGTCGGCGAGACCGGCCGCATGGGCTCGCCCGGACGCCGCGAAATCGGCCATGGCAAGCTCGCCTGGCGCGCCATCCGTCCGATGCTGCCCGCGTCGGCGGAATTTCCGTATACGGTCCGGATCGTGGCCGAAATCACCGAGTCGAACGGCTCGTCCTCGATGGCGACGGTCTGCGGCTCGTCGCTTGCTTTGATGGACGCTGGCGTTCCCATGAAGCGGCCGACGGCGGGCATCGCCATGGGCCTGATTCTCGAAGGCGCGCGCTTTGCCGTCCTCTCCGACATTCTCGGCGACGAGGATCATCTTGGCGACATGGATTTCAAGGTGGCCGGAACCGAGGAAGGGATTACCTCGCTGCAAATGGACATCAAGGTCACCGGCATCACCGCAGAAATCATGGGGGTGGCGTTGGACCAGGCCAAGGCGGGCCGGCTCCATATCTTGGCCGAAATGGCCAAGGCGCTCACCGGCGCGCGCGCCGAACTCGGCGAATTCGCGCCCCGCATCGAGACCTTGAAAATTCCCACCGACAAGATCCGCGAAGTGATCGGAACCGGCGGCAAGATTATTCGCGAGATCGTCGAAAAAACAGGCGCTAAAATCAATATCGAGGACGATGGCACGGTAAAGGTCGCTTCCTCCGACGCCAATTCGATCCGCGCCGCGATCAACTGGATTAAGTCCATCGCAAGCGAGCCGGAAGCCGGCCAGATCTACGACGGCACGGTCGTGAAAGTAGTGGATTTCGGCGCCTTCGTGAATTTCTTCGGCGCCAAAGATGGCCTCGTCCATATTTCGCAGCTCGCCAAAGGCCGGGTCGCCAAGACCACCGATGTCGTCAAGGA
>DATARJ010000236.1:0-7107 GCA_036264205.1 Methylocella sp. | reverse complement strand
GGCAAGCCCTGGAGTTGCGGCAATTCTCGCGCCGGAGGAAAAGAGATCTCCGAACGGCTTTCGTTCGCGGCATCCCTCGCGGCGGCGAACGCCCCAGCACCCTGTTCCTTCAAAACACGCTGCACGCCCTTGATCGTATATCCTTGCCCATAGAGGAGATGTTTGATCGCGCGGAGAATCTCGATATCGCGGGGACGATAATAGCGGCGGTTTCCCGCGCGTTTCAGCGGCTTGACTTGAGGAAAGCGGGTCTCCCAAAATCGCAGCACGTGCCGCGGCAGATCAAGCTCTCCGGCGACCTCGCTGATCGTGCGAAACGCGTCGGCGCTTTTGTCCATCCGCCGCTAGCTCCTTACCTCAAGCTCCGAGCTGCTCGATCGCCGGCCCCTTGACGGGTCGCGTTGGCGCTCTGCTCGCGAGAGTAATTTTTCCTTACCAGGAACCGCAAAAAAATACTCAGTCGTCCTCTTCATCGGCAACCGTCAAATCATTGATCCGGGCCTTGAGCACATTCGATGGCTTGAACACCATGACGCGGCGCTGGGTTATTGGAACTTCGATCCCGGTTTTGGGATTTCGCCCAATGCGCTCCGACTTGGCGCGCACGAGAAACCGCCCAAATGAGGACAATTTAACGGATTCGCCCCCGATCAAAGCGTCGGCCAGTTCATCCAGCACCGACTGCACCAGAACCGCCGACTCCTTGCGCGACAGACCGACACAACGGTACACGGCTTCCGCGAGATCGAGCCGCGTAACGGTCCGCTGCACGGTCCGTCGGGAAGCATCGACCCTGTGTTCCGCGACAGACAATCCAAGTTCTCCAGCACCATACATGGTTTCGGGTTTTGTCATCCTTCAACCCCGTTAAACCGTTTTCAGTCACGCGGAAACGCACTGGTCTGGCAACCGCCTGCCGGGCTCCGTTCAGCTAAGGAAACAAACATATCCGACCCCGGCGTGGTCAGGGGTCCTAGCCGATCTTGAAACTGATGGCAGCGTTCAATCGTCGCGCTCGTTCTGAGTTCATTCATCTTCGATATTTTGACTAAAGTTTCGCGGGCTCGGCGGTCCATCCTCGCACCCATGGCCAAGCCATCCGTTGGGCCATTGAAACACCGAGCAAAAAACACTGGAACAAAATTTCCGCCAAAGCAAGATCCTTCCGGCGGCGGTCCTGGCCCCCAAGCTCACCAGCGGATAAGCGCCGATGCCCAGGTGAAACCGCCGCCCATCGCTTCGATCATCACGAGGTCGCCTTGCTTGATCCTGCCGTCGTCGCGTGCGACCGTAAGGGCAAGCGGAATCGACGCGGCCGATGTGTTGGCGTGCAAATCCACGGTGACGATGACTTTGTTTGGCGCGATCCCAAGTTTTTCCGCTGACGCGTCGATAATGCGGCGGTTGGCTTGGTGTGGCACAAACCAATCGAGACCGGCGGCGCTCGTTCCGGTCGCCTCGAAGGCCGCTGTAACGACATCCGCGACCATGCCGACCGCGTGGCGAAAGACCTCCCTCCCAGCCATCCGCAAATGCCCGGTCGTACCCGTCGTGGAAGGCCCTCCATCGACAAAGAGCTTTTCCCGGTGGCGTCCATCCGAACGAAGATGCGACGTGAGAACACCGCGATCCCGCGCGGTTCCTTCCCCCTGCCGCGCTTCGAGCACTACGGCCGCCGCCCCGTCGCCAAAGAGAACGCATGTCGTTCGATCGTTCCAGTCAAGAAGACGCGAGAAGGTTTCCGCGCCGATGACGAGGGCGCGCCGGTGCGATCCGGACGTCAAGAATTTGTCGGCGGTGGCAAGCGCGAAGACGAACCCGGAACAAACCGCCTGAACGTCGAAAGCGGCGCCGTTTGTCATTCCGAGCTCCGCCTGGATCTGGGTCGCTACGGCGGGAAAGGTAAAGTCCGGCGTCGAGGTCGCGACGATCACGAGATCGAGATCCGAGGCCTTGAGCCCGGCGTCGGCAAGGGCGGCATTGGCCGCATTACGACCGAGCCGCGAGGTTGGCTCGTCCACGGCGGCGACGTGGCGCTGCCTTATGCCCGTGCGTTGCACGATCCACGCGTCGGTCGTCTCCAGCGACTTTTCGAGATCGGCATTGCTGACGATGCGTTTGGGAAGATAGGAGCCGAGCCCCAAGACGACGGAACGGAGCTTGCCTGACGCTGCGTGGTTCAGCGCCGGGGCCGTCACTGTGGCGGTATTCCGCGCGGTCCGCCCTCGCTCGATCGTATAATCAGGCGAGAGGTGGAGATTATTTGTCATAGTTTCTACCTCTATACCGTGTACACCACGTGACTACGCCACTCGGCTGGCATCGGTAAAACTTTACGTTTCGAAATTATTAGAGAAGGAACTGTTAGATTAAGTAGTCGTACAAGTCCGGAACCAGTGCATGACCCAAGTGAGTAGGGATTTGGATTAAAACTTGATCAGGTCTTCAATAGCGTTGTTTACCTTAGGAATTATCCATCGATGACTAAAGACCTCTCAGGAACCCGAGGGCGCGGCGACCGGCGCGCCCGCCGACCGGAGCCTTGATTGGGCGGGGAATTGCTCGCGCGAGAGCGGAAGCGAATCGCGAATTTTACGCAAGAGTTCGTGCCGGGCCATGGCGTAGCCGATTTCCACCGCGTGCGCCGTGCCGACCGCGTCGGACCCGCCATGGCTCTTGATGACCACGCCGTTAAGGCCGAGAAACACCCCGCCGTTGACATTGCGCGGATCCATCTTGGCCCTCAGTGCCACGAAGGCGTGGCGCGCCAGAAAATAGCCTATCTTCGACATAAAATCGCGGCCGAGCACTTCGCGCAGATATTGCGCTATCTGATTGGCCGTGCCTTCCGCGGTCTTCAAGGCGATGTTGCCGGCGAAGCCTTCGGTGACCACGACATCGACCGTTCCCTTGCCAATGTCGTCGCCTTCGACGAAGCCCCGGTAGTCGAGATTTGGCAGACCGGTCTCGCGCAGCAAGCGGGAGGCGGTCTTGACCTCGCCGATGCCCTTGATTTCTTCGACACCGATATTCAGCAAACCCACGGCCGGCCGTTCGATGGAAAGAACGATCCGGGCCATCGCGGAGCCCATGACGGCAAGCTCGACAAGATGCCGCGCATCGGCGCCGATGGACGCCCCGAGATCGAGGACAATCGACTTGCCCCGAACCGTAGGCCAGATCGCGGCGATCGCCGGGCGGCCGATCCCCGGCATCATGTGCAGGCAAATTTTCGCCATGGCCATTAAGGCACCGGTATTGCCGGCGGAAACCGCAACATCGGCTTCGTTTTTCTTTACCGCCTCGATGGCAAGCCACATCGACGATGTCCGACGGCCGGCCCGCAACGCCTGACTAGGCTTGGCGTCCATTCGGACCGAAACGCCCGTATGACGCAAGGTGGAGACCTCGGAAAGCCCCGGCTCGGCATCGAGAAGCGGTCGGACCCTGGCGGCATCGCCAAAAAACAGAAATTTCATATCGGGCCGTCGTCGCAGCGCCCGGCCAGCACCCGGAACGATTACTTCCGGTCCATGGTCGCCGCCCATGGCGTCGAGCGCAATTCGTACTGGCTTGATCATGGACTACGCAACACAGGGCCGGCGAGGTACGGCGCGACGATGGACGCCAGGAAAATCCGTCATGGACGATCGGCTTCGAAAAATCATCTCATTTCGGCGGCAAGCAGAAGCCGGGTGGCGCCAGCCGGACCGGAGCGCGAGACTCGACCGGCATTCGCCGATCGGGCAGCGGTGATGGTAGACAACGGAATATCCTCTTCGTTCAAGCTGTTTTTCATCGTAGCCAACTAGGCCTGCCCGGGGGTTGTGCGCCGAGCGCTCGCTCTGGGGCGAATCGCCCATCGCCAGGCACTGATCACGTTCCCGCACCAGCAATGAAAGCGAAAGTACGACAAGTGCCGGCGGGATCGGCGCCGCCGGAGCCTTGGGTATAGATATAGCGAGCGCCCGGACGAAGTCGTGTCAGAATAGCGATCCTTGTTCGCGTCTCCGCTGGCCCTTACTGGCCGCGCGTTTCAGTGGAGGGGCGTCGTTCTCGGTGGTCGCGACCGCCGTTTTGTGGCCGTCGAAGAACTGGATATCGAGATGCGCGCCATCAACCACCTCGGCCGCTCTGCGCAGGGGTTTGCGGTCGTGGTCGCGCACCAGCGCGAAGCCCCGCGCCAGAATCTGGGGATAACCAAGACTGCAGAGCAATTTTTCCAGGCCATTAACATCCGCTTGGCGAGCCGCGACGCGAGCATCCCAGCCGTGCCTCATGCGTTCCGCCAAACCGTTGAGATGAACGCGGGCATCGCGCACAAATCTGCTGCGCGCCGCTCGGGTACCGCCAAGCCTCGCGGCAAGGTGGTTCAGGCCTTGCTTCCTTCCGTGATTGCCTACGGTCCGGCAACGCTCCAACCTGTGTTGTAGCGCCTTGAGCCGTTCCGCAGCGCGGCCCATTTTAGCATGCGGAGACTGTTGAGCAAGGCGATGGGACAGTCGAGCCAGTCCGAGCTGCGCGCGGTTGTAGGGCCTTAAGCGCACGCCATTGAGGCGGCTCTCGAAATTGTCCAGCTGCTGGCGGCGCAGGCCAAAGATGCCGTCGCTTTGCGGCAGGGCGCGGACCAGAGCACGGAATTCGCCGCGGCGGCGGGCGAGGCCCCGCAGCGCGGCGCCGCCGTGGCGGCGGGCGAGATCGGCAAGCGTCGCGGCGAGTTCGCTCCGCACCGGCACCGCTTTTTCCGCCGCCGCCGTCGGAGTTGGCGCGCGCAGATCCGCGGCGTGGTCGATCAAGGTCCAATCCGTCTCGTGCCCAACCGCCGCGATCAGCGGCACAAGGCTTCGCGCCGCCGCGCGGACGACGATTTCCTCGTTGAAACTCCACAAGTCTTCGAGTGATCCACCTCCCCGCGCGACAATAATCACGTCCGGCCGCCGCAGGGAACCGCGTTCAGGCAGGGCATTGAGGCCGTCGATCGCGGCGGCGATCTCGGCCGCCGAGGTTTCGCCCTGGACCCGCACGGGCCAGACAACGACATGGCGCGGAAACCGCTCCGCGATGCGGTGCAGGATGTCGCGGATGATGGCTCCCGTGGGGGAGGTCACGATCCCTATGCACGCGGGCAGAAACGGCAACGGCCGCTTGCGCGCTTCATCGAAAAGCCCTTCCGCCGCAAGTTTCCGGCGCCGCTCCTCGACAAGCGCCATGAGCGCGCCGGCGCCTGCTGGCTCCAACGCCTCGACCATGATTTGATAAGTGGATTTGCCGGGATAAGTTGTGACCTTTCCGGTCGCGATGACTTCCAAACCCTCCTGCGGCTTGATTTTCAGTTTCGCGAAAGCTCCTTTCCAGATTACTGCCTCGACGCGAGCGGTTTGATCCTTCAAGCAGAAATAGGTGTGGCCGGAGGAATGTGGCCCGCGATAGTTCGAGATTTCGCCGCGCACGCGCACGAAGCCAAAACGATCCTCGACCGTCCGCTTCAAGGCGGCGGATAATTCGCTGACGCTGAGGGGCGGTGCGTTGCTGTTTGCGGGATCTTGCATGGCGCCAGCATGCCGGATTTCGGCTGCGGGGGAAAGAGAGGGGGCGTTTCAACCCCATCAGGCCGGCGTTTTGGTCCTTCTATTCCGCCGTAATCGCGCCTTGGGCGGTCGCCTCGTTGAAGTCGCCATAGAAACGATACCGTCCGGGGGCGAGCGGCCGGAAGTTGAGCGTGATCTCGGAATTGCCGGCCACGACTTTTTCGACCCGGAGCGTATTGCTTTCGAACTCTTCGGGGGCCGGATCGAGGTTGCGGACGACCAGCGTGACCGGCGTGTTGGCCGGCACCTTCAGTTCGGCGGGCTGGAATCGATGGTCCTTAATGGAGATATGGAGCGTAACCGCGTTTGCCGCCCCGGCCGGGGCTTGCGCGAATAGTGCCGGTATAACCGCAAGCTGGGCGATACGGCGCGTGCGGGGAACGAACATTGATCTCTCCATGGATCGCACAGGTGACATCAGAATTCAAACAGAGCCCGCAAGCGGGCCTTGTTTCGCGAGAAATTGGTCAGATCGAGGGGGTCCGGGTTACCTGCGGCATGACCGGCAATTTGCGTGGAGAAGGCGGCCGCCACGTGGATTTTGTGGGTCAACTCGATGAAACAGGCCGGGCCGACATAGAGCGCATGCCCGGCGAATGCGTTCAACCCGGCCCCATCGTAGGCGCGGTAATATTCAAGTTCGCCGCCAAACGCGACATTCGGTGCAATTCGATACGTCAACGCCGTCGTCAAACCCAGCTGCGACGCTCCCGCCCAATTCTGGTTGCCAAAGTTTCGCGTGATCTCCGGGGTATAGAGAGCATTGACGGCTGCGAAAAGACGATTTGCCATCAGCTCGGTGTCGGCGATGATCCTGGTTTGCGCGCTAAAACCCGTGATCAGTCTTCCGCCATCGTCGATCCGCGACCATTCCGGCTCGACCGAGATCGTGACACCGGCTGGCGCACCCGGACCGCGTCCAATCAGCACGTAGCTGAATATTGACCCTAAGCCGCCGAAATTGGCGCCTTCGCGGTTTTCAAATCCCTCGACCCCGTGAATTTGACTGAAGACGCCGTGAACGCCCGGTTCGATCTGAAAACTATCGGTTGGATTATATTCGAACTCGACTTCCTGTTCGAGCTGGTTGTAGACGCCGTCGCGCCTCTGGAAACGGAGGTTGGTCTCGAATTCGAGCTCGCGCTCGCCTTCGGGACCAATGTCCGACCCTGTCGTGAAGCCGAATATATATTTCGTTTCGAGCTCCCTGAACGAGTCCGGCACTGTGTCCTGTGCCGATGCGGATGCCGGAGTAACAAGGAGCAACGCAGCCGCCAAGGCGCGGCGGCGGCGCAAGCAAATCGAGGAAAGGCAACTCACGAAGTCCTCCAGGCAAAAGAGGTCAAGGCCCTGATGTCGGCGAGAATTGTTTGATCTTCCATTCCTAGCTATAGAAGTTTAGAATGCAAGCATTATGTTTTTAAATTAGAGTAGTTAAAATGTAAAACCATGCGCGCTTAAATCTTTTCAAAAGTAGAGATGTCAAAATCGTTCCCTTGGGTTATTCCCGCTTGTCCGG
>DATARJ010000218.1:0-5819 GCA_036264205.1 Methylocella sp. | reverse complement strand
GACAACCCAGCCGTCAGAAGGAATTTTCGCGGTAGTTGTCGTCGCGCTCATGTTTTTCCGCCCGCCGGGCCGAGAAATTGGCGCCGCCGGCGCCGGGACTTCTATTAGCCGCCGAACAGCGTATCGAAAAAGTTTTGCTTTTCGGATTGAGCCCCCCGCTTTTGTCCAAACCCCCCTGGGTTAGGAATATCCGCCGGAGGCAAGGGCGCGCCGCTTGTGGCACAGCCGTGGGTTGGAGCCGGGGGCGCTTGCGCCGCTTCGTTGAGCCGCGCCGGCAAGTCTCCCGGCAGCGACGGCCAGCCATTGTTCTCCGCCATCGGCACGGGAGGCGGGCTGGAATCCCGCCAGAGTCCGCCGGGGAGCGGCTGCGGCGGCACGCCGTTATGCGCGGCGCGCATAAAACGCGACCAGATTTCTACGGGAAGATTACCGCCGGAGGCTTTTTTTGTCGGCGAATTATCGTCATTGCCGAGCCAGACCCCGGCAACGAGATGGCTCGTGTAGCCGATGAACCAGGCATCGCGGAACTCCTGGCTCGTGCCGGTTTTCCCGGCCGCCTGCCAGCCCGGCAGCGCGGCCTTGCGCGCGGTGCCCGTTAAGAGGGTTTCCTGCATCATGGAGTTCATCATCGCCACATGGTTTGAATCGATGACCCGGCCATTGCTCGCGCCCCTGCGCTGATAGAGGAGTTTTCCGGAGGCGGTTTTTACTTTCGCGATAATCTGCGGCTGCACGCCGATACCTCCGTTGGCAAAGGGCACGTAGGCGGTCGCGATTTCGAGCGGGGTAACCTCGGACGTGCCAAGCGCGATCGACGGGTTAGCGGATAGTTCGGATGCGATCCCAAGACGATGCGCGACCCTGACGATAGTCTTGGGACCAACCTCGAGGCCGAGGCGCACCGCCACGGTGTTTAGGGACAACGCCAACGCCTTGGTGAGCGTGACCGGACCGAAATAATCGCGCGCGTAATTTTCCGGCTGCCAGCCTTTCACATTGATCGGAGCGTCTTCGCGCACCGAATCTGGGGTCAGGCCGGCTTCGAGCGCGGCGAGATAAACGAAAGGCTTGAAAGCCGAGCCAGGTTGCCGCTTCGCCGAGACCGCGCGGTCGAACTGGCTATCGGCGTAATCGCGGCCGCCGACCAGTGCCTTGATCGCTCCATCCGCAGTAAGCGCTACGAGCGCTCCCTGACTGACGCCGAACGCCACACCTTTGCGATCAAGCTCTTCGGCGAGCGCTTTCTCCGCCGCCGCCTGCAACGTGGCGCTGAGCGTCGTCGAGACCGCGATATCTTCATTGATTGCGCCGATCGTATCGTCGAGCGTGTCCATTACGAAATCGGCGGCGTAATTGACCGAGCTCGCGTTTTGGTCCCGCATGGCTTGCGCGGGGTGAGCGAGGGCGAGCATGGCCATCGCATCGGTTATGTAGCCTACCTGAACCATTGCCGCGATGACGAGCTCCGCGCGCTCGCCGGCCCCGGCTGGATTGCGATTTGGTGCCAATCGCGCCGGCGCCTTCATGAGTCCCGCGAGAACTGCTGCCTCCGGCAGCGTCACACTGCGGGCGCCGTGGCCAAAATATTTTTGCGCCGCCGCTTCCACACCGTAGGCTCCGGAGCCGAAATACACACGGTTCAAATACAATTCCAGGATCTGGTTTTTCGAATATTTATGCTCAAGCCAGAGCGCGAGGATCGCCTCTTGGATTTTGCGCGAAACGGTTCGTTCCTGGGTCAGAAAGAGGTTTTTTGCGAGCTGCTGCGTCAGTGTCGAACCGCCCTGCACCATGCCCCCGCCCGTTATATTACGACTCAGGGCGCGCAAAATTCCTTGGGGATCGATTCCCAAATGCGAATAAAAGCGGCGATCCTCGATTGCGATAAAGGCCTTTGGCAAATAGGGCGGCAGGTCCGCGATCCGGACGGCGGCGCCTCCCGTGTCGCCGCGATTGGCGAGCAAAACTCCGTTTTCGTCGAGAATGGCAATGTTCGGCGGCCGTTTCGGCACGGCAAGCGCGTCAATCGGCGGCAGTTTCGTTGCTTGATAGGCAATCATGCCGGCGCCCGCCATGCCGGTCCAGACAGTTGCAATCAGTCCCCAATAGAGGAGTGTGGCGACCGGCGAACGGCGTCTCCTGGTCACCCGCGATCGTCCGGCACGGCGACGCACGCTCTCATCGATCCTTGCACTGTTCCGGGAGATTGGTTCCCGGGAAGATTGGCCGGAAGACCGGTTCGCGGCGTTCTGCCGCCTTGCGCTTTGTCACGCCAACCGCCGCCGTATCCGCCAAAATAGACCGGCTCCGCGTTCGAGGCCGTTCGCTATTAAGATAAATCCGGCGGATTAAGGGCAGGTAAAGGTCTGGCCGGGCGCGGCAAGGTCGGCGCGTGCCCGTGCAAAACCGCCCGAGGATTCATCGTGGCGGCTTGCGATTTGGCGAAAGCCGCGCCAAAGTCCGTCCCCGTCCCCGGCGCAGGCAAGGGGCGGGCGTGAAGGATCGAACAAAAGCCCGATTGGACCGCCCCCATGAAAGTTACTCTCGAACGAGCGGCTTTGTTGAAGTCTCTTGGCCACGTGCATCGCGTCGTCGAGCGCCGCAACACGATTCCTATTCTCTCGAATGTCCTCTTGCGCGCCGAGGACATGAGCTTGCTCCTGAAGGCGACCGATCTCGACCTCGAAGTCATCGAGCGATTGGCGGCGGACGTCGGCGCCGCTGGTGCGACCACGGTTCCCGCGCATATCCTCTATGAGATCGTCCGCAAGCTGCCAGACGGCGCGCAAGTTTCGCTCGAATCGAATGGCGAGTCCGGCCGGTTGCAGCTACGCTCCGGGCGTTCGCGGTTCAACCTTCAGTCCTTGCCGGACAGCGATTTCCCTGACCTCGCCACCGGCGAGCTCGGTCACGCTTTCAACCTCGCCGCCGGCGACCTCAAGCGTCTGATCGACAAAACCCAGTTCGCGATTTCCAATGAAGAGACGCGCTATTACCTCAATGGCATTTTTTTGCACACGACCGATGTCGAAGGCCATACGATGTTGCGTGCCGTCGCGACCGACGGGCACAGGCTCGCTCGGGTCGAAATTCCCGCCCCCGATGGCGCGATTGGCATGCCGGGCGTGATCGTGCCGCGCAAAGCCGTGTTGGAGGTGCAAAAACTCATCGAAGATCCCGGCCTGGGAGTTCGCGTCGAAATATCGGCGGCAAAGGTGCGCTTTACGTTCGGCGATCCTTCGGCAAGCTCAGGACAAGTTCCATCGGCGAGCGCGGGGCAAGTGATGCTGACCTCGAAATTGATCGACGGGACCTTTCCCGATTATGTTCGCGTCATCCCTTCTGGCAACGACAAACGTCTGATTGTCGATCGCGCGCCGTTCGCGGCCGCGGTCGACCGGGTTTCGACGATTTCCTCGGAGCGCGGCCGGGCCGTCAAGCTCGCCGTCTTGGATGCGAAACTTACTCTTTCCGTCACCAATCCAGATTCCGGCTCGGCGACCGAGGAACTCGATGTCGATTATGACTCCTCGCCGATCGATATCGGCTTCAACGCCAAATACCTCCTCGACATTACCGAGCAGCTCGACGGCGACACCGTATTGTTCAAGCTTGCCGACCCCGGTTCGCCCACTCTTGTGCAGGACCGCGACGGCGCGGCCGCTCTTTATGTGTTGATGCCGATGCGGGTGTGAACCGCCGCGTTTTTGCTTTTCCGACAAAGATAAAACGTGATCCTGTCCATATGCGACGGGCGAATTAGAGGGGCAGGTCACGTCGACACCATGATCAGGTCCGCTCTCATGAACGTGATGACCGCCGCCGCCCTCAAGGCGGGGCGCGTCTTGAAGCGCGACTTCGGCGAGGTGGAAAACCTGCAAGTCTCGGTGAAGGGACCTGGGGATTTCGTGTCCGCCGCGGATCGCAAGGCCGAAAGAATTCTCCATGAGGAATTAGCAAGGGCGCGGCCGGGCTACGGTTTCGTGATGGAGGAAAGCGGCCGGATCGACGGCCCCGACAAAAGCCATTCCTGGTTCATCGACCCGCTCGATGGGACCACTAATTTCCTGCATGGTTTGCCAATCTTCGCGATCTCGATCGCTCTCGTGCGCGATGGCCAGATCGTCGCGGGGCTCGTCCATAATCCGGCAACCGGCGACATGTTCATCGCCCAGAAAGGGCAAGGTGCCTACCAAAACAACCGGCGGCTGCGCGTCGCCGCGCGACGCGACATGGCCGGGACATTGATCGGCTGCGGCATTCCGCATCTCGGCAAGGCCAAGGAACATCCGCGCTTCATGGCCGACCTCGCCGCGGTCATGGCGAACGCCGGCAATGTTCGCCGCCTCGGCGCCGCCGCCCTCGATCTTTGCTTTGTTGCTGCGGGATATTACGACGGCTTCTGGGAGCGCAATTTGCAGGCCTGGGATATCGCCGCTGGAATTATCATCGTGAAGGAGGCGGGAGGCTTCGTGACCGACGCGGACGGCGGCGCCGAGATGCTGGCCAAGGGGTCCGTTTGCGCCGGCAATGAGGCTATTCATCACGATTTGTTGAACCTAATCCGCACTTGACCATGGGCTGAAATTTGGGGCCAGTGCTTAGCGCGGCGGAAAAAGTTGCTCGACTTTTTCGATTCCCCCAATGCTCCACCTCTTTGAATTTGAGCGATTCCTTGCCGATCACGTGATTCCAAATTCGCTCGATGCGACTTGACAACTGGCTTGCCACCCACGCTTCAATTGCGTATCGAATGTGCGCGCTATTGAGCCAAACCCGCCGGCCGGGGATAGAGCGGAGTCTTCGTGTTTCTAACCCATATTCAACCGCTCGTCGCGCAGCACGGCTATTGGTTCGTCTTCCTCATCGTCATGCTGGAGAGCGCGGGCATTCCCCTGCCGGGAGAAACCGTTCTGGTTCTGGCCTCCATTTATGCCGGTGCCACCGGTCAGCTTAGCCTGTCCCTTATCATCGCCTGCGCGGCGGCGGGCGCGATCATCGGCGACAATATCGGTTTCTGGGTCGGCCGGACATGGGGTGCGAAATTCCTTCTGCGCTACGGCAAATTTATTCACCTCCCGGAAGAAAGGCTCATCCTCGGCCAATACCTCTTCGAAAAGCACGGCGGAAAGATCGTGTTTTTCGGCCGTTTTTTTGCGTTCCTGCGCGTTCTCGCGGCGCTGCTCGCGGGCGCGAACAAATATCGATGGCCGCCATTTTTGTTCTTCAATGCGGCCGGAGGCATCATTTGGGCGCTTGTGTTCGGAATAGGCGCCTTTGTGTTTGGCGATTCGATTCATCGCGTCAGCGGCCCGCTTGGAGCCATCGCGCTTGCCGGTGTTGTCGTCGGCGTGATCGCTGTCACCTACATCGTTCGCCGCGAGGAAAGGAAAATGGAGAAAAAGCTGTCAAGGAGCGATGTGGATCTTCACACGCCTCATGACAAGGGCGCCGAGTCGTCACGACCGCTCCAGGCGCGCGATCAGGCTTGATGTGTCAAACCGCCCGCCGCCCATCGTTTGAATCTCGGCGTAGAATTGATCGACCAGGGCAGCGACCGGCAGCGTTGCGCCATTGCGGCGCGCTTCCTCCAGGCAGAGCGCGAGATCCTTGCGCATCCAATCGACCGCGAAGCCGAAGTCGAATATCCCTGCACTCATGGTTTTGTGGCGGTTGTCCATCTGCCAGGATTGCGCCGCGCCCTGACCGATAATTTCGACGGCGGCAAGGAGATCGAGCCCCGCGCGCTTTGCGAAATGGAGGCCTTCGGCCAGCGCCTGAACGAGCCCGGCAATGCAGATCTGATTGACCATTTTGGT
>DATARJ010000176.1:0-9472 GCA_036264205.1 Methylocella sp. | reverse complement strand
CGCACGGCGAGGCTTGCGGCATGATGGCTATCAGGGCCGCCATCGCGGCCAAGGGAGAGGGAGGAACCCGCAAAATCGTTCTCGTGCCGGAGTCCGCGCATGGCACCAATCCGGCTTCCGCGGCTGGCGCCGGATTCGAGGTGCGCGCAGTCCCGGCGCGCGCCGACGGCACACTTGACCCGGCCGGGGTCAAGAGCCGGCTCGCGCCCGACGTCGCCGCGATCATGCTGACCAATCCCAACACTTGCGGATTGTTCGAGAAGGATGCCGTCGAAATAGCCGCTTTGGTGCATGAGGCCGGGGCTTATTTCTATTGCGACGGGGCGAATTTCAACGCGATCATGGGCAAGACGCGTCCGGGCGACCTCGGCGTCGATGCGATGCATATCAATCTCCATAAGACCTTCTCGACTCCGCATGGCGGCGGCGGACCCGGCGCTGGCCCGGTCATCCTATCATCGCGGCTTGCGCCTTTCGCGCCGGTGCCTTTCCTCCGCCGGGAGGACGGTGGCTGGCGCCTCGTCGAGCATCTTTGCGAGGCGCCCGGCGCATTTGGACGGATCGCGGCCTTCCATGGCCAGATGGGCATGTTCGTGCGCGCCTTTGCCTTTATGCTGTCGCATGGCGCCAACGGCTTGCGGCAGGCGGCCGAGGACGCCGTGCTGAACGCGAATTATATCCGCGCGAGCCTCAAGGATCTCATGTCCGGACCGTTCGGCGACAGGCCCTGCATGCACGAGGTTTTGTTCGACGAGACATGGCTGAAGCCCACTGGTCTCACAACGCTCGATTTCGCCAAGGCGATGATCGACGAAGGCTTTTACCCGATGACGATTTATTTCCCCCTCGTGGCGCATGGCGCGATGCTGATCGAGCCGACGGAATCGGAATCGAAAGCCTCGCTCGATCTTTTCATCGCGGCCTTGCGCGATCTGGCGCTTGCCGCGAAGCGGGGGGATACTGGGCGCTTTGCCGGCGCGCCTCATTATGCGCCCCGCCGCCGCCTCGACGAGACCGGCGCGGCAAGAAACCCCATTCTGAAATGGACGAAGCCGGGGGCGTGAATGGCGGGATTTTGCGGATATTCACCCTGGGAACATTCACATAAAGACTTGCTTATATCTTTATTGCCTTTTGCGCAGGAGCCTGTTATAGAGCCGGAATCTTCCTCCGGAGCCCAGGGGCCCATGACCCACTCGCCGCATGATTACGCCATTGCCAACCTCGGGCTTGCCGCCTGGGGCCGCAAGGAAATTGCCATCGCGGAAACCGAAATGCCGGGTTTGATCGCGGTTCGCGCCGAATATGGCGCGAGCCAGCCGCTCAAGGGCGCGCGGATCGCCGGGTCGCTGCATATGACGATCCAGACCGCTGTGCTGATCGAAACGTTGAAGGCGCTCGGCGCCGATGTCCGCTGGGCCTCTTGCAACATTTATTCGACCCAGGATCATGCCGCCGCCGCAATCGCCGCAACAGGCACGCCGGTTTTCGCCGTCAAGGGCGAATGCCTCGTCGATTATTGGGATTACACCCACAAGATATTTGAATGGAGCGACGGTGGCACGCCGAACCTCATTTTGGACGACGGTGGCGACGCCACGATGCTCATTCATCTCGGCATGCGCGCCGAGGCGGGGGACACAGCTTTTCTCGACAACGCTAGCAACCAGGAAGAAGAGGCTCTTTTCGCGACTATCAAGCAGCGGCTCGCCACCATTCCCGGCTGGTATGCTAAATGCGGCCGTACCATCAAGGGCGTCAGCGAGGAAACGACGACCGGCGTCCACCGGCTTTATCTGATGGAGCGCGACGGCAGGCTTCTTTGGCCCGCGATCAACGTCAACAATTCGGTCACCAAGTCGAAATTCGACAATCTTTACGGCTGCCGCGAATCGCTTGTCGATGGCATTCGCCGCGGCACCGACGTGATGATGGCGGGCAAGGTCGCGATGATCGCGGGCTTCGGCGACGTCGGAAAGGGCTCGGCCGCGTCACTGCGCAGTGCCGGTTGCCGCGTGATGGTTTCCGAGATCGATCCGATCTGCGCCTTGCAGGCGGCGATGGAGGGCTAT
Source organism: Methylocella sp. (assembly GCA_036264205.1). Classification (GTDB taxonomy): domain Bacteria; phylum Pseudomonadota; class Alphaproteobacteria; order Rhizobiales; family Beijerinckiaceae; genus Methylocapsa. The sequence goes on along the minus strand of DATARJ010000176.1, from coordinate 7,400 downwards.
GAAGTCACAACGATGGAGGATGCGGCGTCCCGCGCGAATATTTTCGTGACCTGCACCGGCGATGTCGACGTCATCACGGTCGAGCACATGCGGGCGATGAAGGATCGCGCCATTGTCTGCAATATCGGTCATTTCGATTCCGAGATCCAAGTCGCGGGCTTGCGCAATTTCAAATGGCACAATGTCAAGCCGCAGGTCGACGAGATAGAATTTCCGGACGGCAAACGGATCATCCTTCTGTCGGAAGGGCGGCTCGTCAATCTCGGCAATGCGACGGGACATCCTTCCTTCGTGATGTCGGCCTCGTTTACCAATCAGATCTTGGCGCAAATCGAACTTTGGACCAAGCAAGGCCAATACGATCGCAAGGTCTATACCTTGCCAAAACATCTCGATGAAAAAGTCGCGGCCCTCCACCTCGATAAGATCGGCGCTAAGCTGACCAAACTCACACCCGTCCAGGCGGCCTACCTCGGGCTGCCGCAGACTGGCCCATTCAAGCCGGACCATTACCGCTATTAATATTAGCGCGGGCAGCCTTCAAGGAACTTCCGCGCGGCAACCTAAGGCGGCCCCATCTTTGCCCTATCCGGGCGGGGATCAAAGGATGCCGGCGAAGAAGCTGGACAGCGAAGGCAACCCTGACACACCGGTTTTTTAAGGAAATAGTAAAAAAAGACAATTTTCGAGGCCAGGACAGACTGGGAGCATGATAATATTAATTAAACGGCGAAACAGCGGCCGTGCCATCAGTTGCATTTCTTCCACGTTCGTCAAAATAGTGGCCACTAGGGCCCGGCAAGCTGAATATTATAGTCGAAGGATAGTTCACCGATGGCACAGAAATATTTTGGAACGGACGGCATTAGGGGCGTTGCCAATGCCGCGATCACGCCCGAGCTCGCCATGAAGGTCGCCCAGGCCACCGGAGTCATGTTTCAACGCGGCGAATATCGCCATCGGGCGGTGATCGGCAAGGACACGAGGCTTTCCGGCTATATGATCGAAAATGCCTTGGTCGCGGGATTCACCTCGATCGGCATTGACGTGCTGTTGCTCGGGCCGGTGCCGACGCCCGCCGTTGCCCTGCTCACCCGTTCGATGCGGGCGGATGTCGGCGTCATGATTTCGGCCTCGCATAATCGTTACGAGGACAATGGCATAAAGTTGTTCGGTCCGGATGGATATAAATTGCCGGACGCGATCGAAGCGAAAATCGAGGCGGGGCTCGATCAGCCCTCGTTGCTCAAATTATCGAAACCCTCAGATCTCGGCCGCGCAATGCGGGTCGAGGGCGATCGCGCCCGCTACATCGAATTCGCCAAGCGTACCCTGACCCGCAATCTTACGCTCGACGGCTTGCGCATCGTCGTCGACTGCGCCAATGGCGCCGCCTACAAGGTCGCCCCCGAAGCCTTGTGGGAATTGGGCGCCGACGTCGTGCCGATCGGCGTCGAGCCGGATGGTTTCAATATCAATCGGGATGTCGGTTCCACCGCGCCGGGAGCGCTCGTCAAGAAAGTCCGGGAAGTGCGGGCGGATATCGGTATCGCGCTCGACGGGGACGCCGATCGCGTGCTTATCGTCGACGAGGCCGGGAAACTTGTCGATGGCGACCAAATGATGGCCGCGATCGCGCAGAGCTGGAAGGAAGATGGAAGATTGTCCCGGCCAGGCATTGTCGCGACGGTCATGTCGAACCTCGGCCTCGAACGTTATCTCGAAGGGCACGGGCTGTCCCTCGCACGCACCGCGGTCGGCGATCGCTATGTGCTCGAACACATGCGGCAGGAAGGGTACAATCTCGGCGGCGAGCAATCCGGCCATATTATCCTGTTGAATCATTGCACGACCGGCGACGGACTCGTTGCCGCCTTGCAAGTCTTGGCAATTGTCAAGCAGCAAGATAAACCGGTGAGCCAAGTCTGCCGTCGATTCAACCCGGTGCCGCAAGTCTTGCGGAATGTGGGGTTCAAGGCCGGTCAGCCTTTGGCGGATGCAGGAATCACGCGGGCCATCGAGGGTGGCCGCGAGAAGCTCGGCGAAAGCGGCCGCCTCGTCGTGCGCGCATCCGGCACCGAACCCGTCATCAGGATCATGGGCGAAGGCGATAACCTTGATCTTGTCGAGACGGTCGTTGATGACGTGTGCGCGGCGCTCACGGCTTTGGGGGAAGCGGCGTGACCCGAAGCAAGCGGCCGGCTTAGCGCCGGCCGCGATGCCGATGCGATGGCGCGAACATCGCACGGCACCCTGGGCTGAGTTGGGATTTCTGGCGCTCCAGGCAACTGGTTATCCGCGCCTCGTCAGGAACCTCATTAGGGCACAGACGGTAAGCGTCGTCCTCACATGCCGCCTGCTGCTGTGACCGCAGATCGGATTGGCTACGAGCGGGGCTGGTCATCAACAGCGAGAGGATAACCAGTGCGAGCGCGGATTTCATTTGCATTGCGATAGACCCTTATCTTTGAGACGCGTATCTTGCATGAACACGATCTGGCTTAATTGGATCCGATCAATTGTTAGCGCGGGGCTGATGTTCCTGGCGGGACATGCCTTACTTATTTGCCGGAGAGGGTGTTCGATGTCCAGCTCCGGTTCGTTCGGATCTTCGATGGTCTTGGCCGGTCCACCGAGCACGCGGCGGACATCATGGCACGCCGTTCACGATCGTAGGGCTTGCGAGTCGAACCTGCCGTCGTGAATGATGGATTTCTCGGCATAGCCCGAGGTAAACAATACGTTAATCGTCGGCTTGACTTCGGCCGCCCCTTCGCTGAGCTGGCGGTAGCGGACTGTCCCCGGTATGATTATGCCGATTTGATATGGCCTCGGTGCCGCTAGCCATCGTAATCACTTCATAGCCCAGGCTCTGGCTGTCCTTGTTGCAATCGGCCGGCGCCTATTGCGAACCGCGATATGCATGGCGAATGCAACCCGTTAGATCGCATTCGCGGATCGCCGGCTTAAGCGCCGCGAATCGGGCGGCTGATCGCATACACAAGTTGGTCTCCGTCAGGCGGCATTGAAGCAGCTTGAATGAAGCCATCCATGGCGGCGCGGGATCATTGCGGATTTTGACAGCGGCCGCCGGGCGCGCGTCAGGCCCGCAAAAGTTTTCTTCGCTTCAATTTGAGTCCAGCGTTTCGTAGGGCACGTCATCGTGATCGTCGCGCCGCTCGCCTCGACAGCTTTTGATTTCTCCCCCCGGTACCGGATAACCCATTGAATACCACGCGGTTCGGGCTCGATGTCCCTCATCCTGATGAGCACGGGCAAATGAGAGCCCCCCAGGTTGAACCATTGGATGGTCTCGATCACCGCGATGAGTTTCGCCGCAGGGCGCTTCTCCAAGCCGCGATCAGGGAAGCCTTTGCCTTGCTTAATGCTGGCGCGCGGCAAGAGGCGATCGCGCAAATCAAGCAATATGCGGATCTTGCCGCGCGGAGCAATGCCGGATGCTATATCTTCGGCCTGATCTATTTCAATGCCGGCGATTTGCGCCATGCTCTCACATGGTTCGATCGCGCGCTTGCTTTGCAACCAGGGTTTTCCGAAGCGCTCTCCGCCCGCACTATCGTTCTTCAGCGGCTTAGTCAGCCACAGGATGCCCTGGAATCATTAGAAGCGATCTTAAAACTCCGGCCGCGCGACGCGGAGGCCCTGTTTAGTGTGGGCGCCGTCTTGCAGAGCCTCGGGCGCATGACCGATGCGCTCGCCGCTTACGAGGCTGCATTGCAATGGAGCCCTGCGCATTGCCAGGCATTGACGAATCGCGGCGTCTTGCTTGAACGATTCGGACGCCTTGACGAAGCCCTCGCCTGCTTCGAAGCCATCGAGACGATAAGACCCGGCGATAGTTCGAACCTATTCAACAAGGGCTCCGTCTTGCAAAAACTCGGACGCCTCGAAAATGCTCTCGCCGCTTATGAAGAAGCCGCCCGGCGCGGTCCGCCCGATGCGGAAACGGAGCTCAATCGAGGCAATGTTCTGCAAAAGCTCGGCCGTCTCGAGGAGGCGCTCGCCTCCTATGACCGGTCGTCGCGATACCGCGACGGTTATCCGCAGGCGCTCTACAACAAAGGGATAGCCCTGCAGGGGCTTGGGAGGCCCAAGGATGCGCTCGCGGCTTACGATGCCGCGCTTGCGCTCGATCCTTCCTATTACGAAGCCTCCTGCAATCGCGGCAACATCTTGCACGAGCTCGGTCAGCTCGAAAACGCGCTTGCCGCCTGCGCATATACCTTAAAAATCCGGCCGGGGTTTTTGCCGGCCTTGACCAATCGCGCCAATATTTTGCTTCAATTGGGCCGTGCCGAAGAGGCAATTCTGTCCTGCAACGAGGTCTTGCGGCGCGCCCCGGAGCATTCGCAGAGTCTTGGCATTCGCGGCGCGGCGCTTCACAAGCTCGGGCGTCTGGGCGAGGCTCTAGCCAGTCTCGATGAAGCTGTCCGCCTTAATCCCGCCGCCCCGGACAACTGGCTTAATCGCGGCAATGTTTTGCAGGAACTTGACCGTCATCTGGAAGCCGTGGCCTGCTATGACGAAGCTCTGCGCATCAAACCTCATTATCCCGAAGCCTTGTCCGGTCTTGGCGTGGCTCTTAAAGAGGCAGGCCAGATCGAGGAGGCTCTGGTCTGTTTCGACGAGGCCTTGAAACATAAGCCCGGCTATCCGGACGCACGAAACAACCGGGCCGGCGCGCTCCTCCTCAAGGGCAGTTTGAAAGCCGGTTTCGAGGATTTCGAAAGCCGCTGGCATCGCTCGAATGCGCCACCCAAAACCCTGATCTCGGATTTGCCGATATGGCAGGGCCAGAAATTAGCCGGGCAAGCAATCGTCGTATGGGATGAGCAGAGACTTGGCGACCTGATCCAATTTTCGCGTTATCTGCTGTGTCTCGTGGACGCCGGCGCCGATGTTACCTTGCTGTGCCGCAAGAACATGCACCGGCTTCTGCGGACCTTGCCGAAGCCGGTTCGCCTCGTCCAAGTTCTCGATTCGAACGAAAGCTTTGCTTTTCAGAGCGCGCTCATGAGCCTTCCTCGCGGATTCCAAACCAACTTGGAGACCGTTCCGGCGCCGATCCCGTATCTTCATCCAGAACCGGGCCTCGTCGCGAAATGGGCCGAGCGAATCGGCACTGTGGGTTTCCGAATCGGCGTTGGCTGGCAAGGCAACAAATTGATCGACCTTCAAAGGTCGATTCCGCTTGCTTGTTTCGCCCCGCTCGCGGCCATAGACGACGTGCGCCTGATCAGCCTCATGAAGGATCAAGCCGCCATCGAGGCGGAAACGCCGGCGGGTGGGCAGTTCACGATCGAGAGCTTGGGAAACGATTTCGACGCCGGACCCGATTCTTTCGTGGACTCCGCGGCGGCGATGAACAGCCTCGACCTCGTCGTTACCACGGATACCGCGATCGCGCATCTTGCCGGGGCCCTGGGAAGGCCGGTTTTTCTCGCCCTGAAACGCGTGCCGGATTGGCGTTGGCTGATGCACCGCGAGGATTGCCCTTGGTATCCCAGCATGCGGCTCTTTCGCCAAGCCGAAAAAGGAGACTGGGAGTCCGTTTTTAAGCGGATCGCATCGAGCATTGCGGCGGAGGTAACGGAAAAAGCTGGCCAGTTGACGGACGCACCGCGCGCCATGACGACAATCACAATCCCCGGAGCGGTTGGAGAGCTTATCGATAAGATCACAATCCTGGAGATCAAGGAAAGTCATATTGGGGAAACAGCGAAGCTCGAACATATCCGGACTGAACTCACCATCTTGCGGAGGCTCAAGAGCGAATGTGGCCTCGGCGGCGCGCAGCTGGCCGAACTCCAGGCCGAGCTTAAGTCCATGAATGGCGTGCTCTGGAATATCGAGAATGCCCTACGGGGACACGAAGCGAGGGAAGACTTCGGCGCCGCCTTCGTCGCGCTGGCAAGACAGGTCTATAAGACCAACGATCGGAGGGCCATCCTAAAGAAAAAGATTAATTTGCTCTTCAATTCTATAATTATTGAAGAGAAATCATACTCAATAGCAAGTTGAATCGGCTTTCCTACTTGGACGCGGTTCCCAAAACAGCGCCTCGTCCTAAATAGCTGGACGACTTTCTTCTAACATAAATTCATATATTTCTATTTCAGATCCCTCATTCGGCAGGTCGCCAAGACGAACCTTGTTCGCACGGCCAATAGTTGCCTTGCCCTTCGTACTAGTGTCACACAGTAATCTGTATATCGGCCCCATTCGGTGGGAAATCACCACTTCCGGCAGGGAAGATATGCGACTGAGAGCGAAGAGCTTTCGTTGCGCCGCCGGGACCGCCTGCGGGCGCTAATGTCGGCGGGCGTACATCGCCTTGGGAGGAAGAGTATGAAGGTTTTAACACGAGTCCTGACGGGGGCGGCGCTTGCGACCGGCCTCTTATCGCTGGTAACGCAATCAACACCGACATTTGCCGCCAACGCAGTAAGCCATGTGTTGCTCTTGAGCGTTGACGGCTTCCATGCCGTGGACCTTGAGTTTTGCATCGCGAACAACAGCTGTCCAAACCTTAAACTTTTGTCTGGGCAGGGCCTCACCTACACCAATGCGTCGACCACCAAGCCGTCGGACTCATTTCCGGGCCTGTTGGCCCCGATCACCGGCGGCACGTCGGCATCGCACGGCGTTTTCTATGACGACAGTTATGACCGGACGTTATTTGCCCCCATCAACGCGAGCACGCCGCCAGCGCCATGCGCGATAGGGCCGGGCGCCGAGGTCATGCTCGCCGAGAACATCGAGAAGGACAAGACTAAGATTGATGGCGGCGTCGCTGGCAGCTTGACGGGATTGAATGCCGGCGTAGCGATCGATCCGAATAATCTGCCGGGCCAGAAGGTGAGCGGCAGCTGCACGCCATTATGGCCGCATAATTTTATTCGCACCAACACCATCTTTGGCGTGGTACATAAGCACGGCCTTCGGACGGCGTGGTCGGACAAGCACCCGGCCTATGACATCATCAACGGTAATGAGCCGAAAACGCAGCCGGTCAATGGCCCGGGCACCAATGTCGACGATTTCTTCGCGCCCGAGATCAATTCGGATCTGAGCGCAGCCAACATCAGTCTGATCCATTCGGTCGGCCTCAGTTCGACCAAGCCAGATCCCAAGCCCCCATTCTCGGGTGACTTCACCTCGAGAATCGATGCCGTGGAATGGTATGACGGCATCAAGGTACAGGCGACTCTCAACCAAATTAACGGCCTCGATCATACCGGCAAACACCCACGCGGCACGCCAGTGTTGTTCGGCATGAACTTCCAATCTGTCAGCGTCGGGCAGAAGCTAGCAGGCGACGGCTACATCAATCCCGCCGCGACGCCGAGCACCGACCTCGCCAACGCGATCGCCTTTGT
>DATARJ010000170.1:0-1823 GCA_036264205.1 Methylocella sp. | reverse complement strand
CGCGACCCAGGCGCGCAGCCCCGCCTGCAGCGATCGATGGGCGAGTTCGAACGGGCCGGACGGCAGCGCGGATCGATCCTGGATGGTCAAGACGCGCGGATCGCCCGAGGTCACAGCGACCAGTACCGCGATAAGATCGGCCGCAATCGCATTCTTGGCGGCAACCGGCGCGGCCGGGGCGCTTGCCTCAACAAGGCCGCCTTCGCGAAATGTGCCCATTAGCCGGCGCCGTTACCGGGTTCCATGGAAACCTGACCGATCAGAAGAATTTTAGGAAGATACCGCGGTTTGGCCGCGGAGGGAATTCTTATTAGACCTGTATCCTCTTGTTTCAGTGTAAATTTCTTAAGTGCAGAAGCAGGCTTATACGAGACATCGCCGCTGGGCTCATGAATGCCGGCACTCGGGCAAGCCGAGGCTCGCGGGCTTACCCCAGGTCCAGCTCGAATGCCGCGATCTCGTGACGCGGCCAGCGCCAGGACGCGATGTAGACGGCGTCGCCACGCCACGTCAACGGCGCCGCCCACGGGTTCGAAGCGAGCCAGGTTTTCGTCGCTCGGGAGATGCGGCGACGTTTTACGAAGTCGATCGCGGTCCTGGCCTCGTCGAGAGTTGGCCGTACCTTCACTTCGACAAACGCGACAGTGTCGCCGCGGCGGGTGATGATATCGATCTCGCCTTCTCGGACGCAATAGCGGCAAGCCAGAATCCGATAGCCCTTGAGGCGCAAGATCAAGACAGCAGCACGCTCGGCCAAAATACCTAGGCCATGAGCCTTTTTGCGGTCGCGCGGGCCCCTCGCCTTCATCGCTGGCGCGTCGAAAGTTCGATCGCCCGGGCATAGACTTTGCGGCGCGGCTGGCCGGTCTCGGCCGAAACCACGGCCGCCGCGTCCTTGACCGAATGGGCTTCCAACGCCTTCCCGAGCCTGGCATCGAGGTCCGGTTGGATCGGCGGCTCTGCACCCGGCGGCCCGACGAGGACGACGATCTCGCCTTTGGGCGACGGCTCGGCGGAAGCAATGGACGCAAGATCAGGCAAGCGTCCGCGGCGAACGGTCTCGAAATATTTGGTGAGTTCTCGGGCAATCGCCGCATCGCGTGGTCCTAGAACGGCGGCCAAATCGTTCAATGTGTCCGCGACGCGGCGTGGCGACTCGAAAAATACCAGCGTCCCGGGAATCGCCGAAAGTTCAGCGATGCGGCTACGCCTCGCGACGCTTTTCTGCGGCAAAAATCCTTCAAAAAAGAATCGGTCGGTGGGCAGGCCCGCGACCACCAGAGCGGCGAGCACGGCCGAGGCGCCTGGAACGGAAACCACCGCGATATTTTGCGCGAGCGCATCTGCGACAAGTTTGAAGCCTGGATCGGAAATCAACGGCGTGCCGGCATCCGAGACCAAGGCCAGCGCGGCGCCCGCCGCAAGGCGAGCAAGGAGGTGGGGCCGCATGACCGCGGCATTATGCTCGTGATAGGCGACAAGCGGCGTCGCTATTCCATAATGCGCGAGCAATGTCTTGGTGATCCGCGTATCCTCGGCGACGATCGCGTCGGCGGCGGCAAGCGTCGCCAGCGCCCGAAATGAGATATCGCCGAGATTGCCGATCGGCGTGGCGACCACGTGAAGGCCGGGCCGAATCGGTTCCGCCTCGGCCCTGAGGCCGAAGGCGGTAAAAGCGCCCGGCTTCGCGTCCTCGGAAGGTTTTGCAGGCGCAACGGTCTTGCCGCGCCGAGGAGCCGCGCCTTGAAGGGGCTGGTGACCGAATCCGTCGGCATTGCCCACGTTCATGGTGTTCAACCCTCCCGGGAATGTCCGGCCATCTT
>DATARJ010000150.1:0-3656 GCA_036264205.1 Methylocella sp. | reverse complement strand
AGAGATGCGCGCCGGTGCCCCGCGTCAAGACAACCGGAAGCGGCGCGTAATTTTTCGCGCCAAAGCGGGCTTCTTGAGCGATGACCCTTTGCGGGGATATGGCGGTTGGCAAGGACATGGGGCTTTGCAAGGTCATGGCGGTCGATACTCCGTCCCAGGAAGATTTATTCGCACGGAAGGCGGCGCTCTTGCCCCGGAACTTGGCCCGGTTTCGCGCAGAATCTCCGCGACAAACCTCCTTTCGCGCGCAAAAATGCGCGGGCACGTAGTTTGTCCTGGGCAAACCCGGAAATCGTTCGAAAATCTTCGAAAGTTTAGGCGACAAGCGAGAAAGAGATGGCGCGCCGGCACGTGATCGACGAAATGGACTTAAAAATCATGAAGCGGCTGCAACTCGACGCGCGGATCAGCAATGTCCGCCTCGCCGAGGACGTGCATTTGTCGCCGAGCGCCTGCCTAGAGCGGGTCAAAGCGCTCGAAAAGGATGGCCTGATAAGGCGCTATGTCGCCGACTTCGATCTTGCGAGAATCCGCGGCACGGTGATGCTGCTCGTCGAGGTTATCCTCAAAAACCACCGCGAAGCCGATTTCGAGCGCTTTCTGGCGGCCATCCGCAAACGCAACGAAGTTTTGGAATGCTACAAGATCGGCGGCCGGATCGATTATCTGATGCGGGTGGTTTGCCGCGATATCGACCATTACAGCGAGCTCAGCGACTTTATGAGCCGTGGCGAACTGGGCGTCGAGAAATTCCACGGCCATGTCGTGCTCGCCATCGACAAGGCTTTTCAAGGCTATCCGCTTGAGCTTCTCATCGAGCCGCGCGGACGGGATTGAAGCGGGGAGCCCAGTTCATAGGCAACTTTTCGCGCGATCCGGCGTGGCACGCGCGCCTATTATGCGCAGCTTACGTTTGCTTTGCCAACGTTACTATTGCGCGGGGCTTCCGTCGCGCGCTGCCATTCGGCTTCTCCGCCAAATTCGCCCTAAATCTCGCCGGCCCGCGCGGATTTCGCGGCAATGAAGTCGAACTAATTATACTCGTCCGGCGAAGGCGGGACCGGCAAAACCGGCACGCCCTCCTCGATCAAGGCGCGTGCATCGCCGATGCTTGCCTGGCCATGGATCGCGCGCTCGGGGACGAGGCCACTGTGAATCTTGCGAGCTTCCTCGGCAAACCGCGAACCGACATCGTCCGCCTCGGCAAAAATGCGTCGACGAAAAGCGTCGATCATTGCCCGCGATTTCAGGTCATGCCGATCGAGAAGCGCGACCTTTTGCGCCTGAGGTTGCGCCTGAGGTTGGGTGCGCTCCGCCTCGCCCCAGCTCGCGATTGCCGGCGCCATGATGGCTTTGGTCACCTCCGTCGCCTGGCAAAGCGGGCAAAGGACGAGGCCGGATTTGACCTGCGTGTCGAAGGCCTCGCTGCTCCGGAACCAGCTCTGGAATTCATGGCCGCGCGCGCAAAGCAATGCGAATTTGATCATTGCACTCCGCTGTTCAGAAGGTCATCGAGCTTGCCATCGCGGTCAAGTTCGTGCAGTTCGTCGCAGTCGCCGATATGAATATCGTCGAAAAAGATTTGTGGAACGCTCGCGCGGCCATGCGCCCTTGCCGTCATGTCCCAGCGCATCCGCGGGTCGTCATCCACCGCGATCTCGGTGAAAACGAGGTTCTTCTTGCACAACAAATCCTTGGCCCGGCGGCAATAGGGGCAGCCGGCCGCCGTATACACGGTGATTTGCGGCATCGAGCCACCCTTTCACGATACCTTTATATGGGAGATACCGCCGAAGCCACAACCGGCGTCATCCCTGGCGGAAGGTGCGCGGCAAGCGCCGCGTCAGCCTTACGCTGCTTCCGAGCGCGCTCTCGGCCATCCACCGGCGATGGCGCGGGCATTGACGGCTTGCGTCCCGGCCAACGCGCGAGCCCGTCCGATTAGGCTTTGAATGGGCCCTCGCGATGCTACGCGTCGAAAAAACGTGGACTCATGTATCGTGGCCTGACCCATACAAACTTCGTATTCAGAACCGCCATTCTCGGCCAACCGGTTCTGCTTCGAGAATTTCGGTCATATATATTATGTTTTTCATAAGGTCTTCAAACAAGCCTCACGTAAAGCTTTCATGCCAGACTTTTTCATGCCAAGTTGCGGTATGACGTGGAAGCTGGAGCCGGGTGCGGCTTTCGTTGTCCGCCGCCAAATGTCGCATGATTTGCGGGATTTCCGTCCGCGAGATCGTGCCTTGAGGCCTTTTCGCCATGCGGTGCCCTTTTTGCGGCAGTCTCGAAACCCAGGTGAAGGATTCTCGCCCGGCCGACGATGCATCGGCCATTCGCCGCCGCCGGATCTGTCCCGATTGCGGCGGCCGTTTCACGACGTTCGAGCGCGTGCAATTACGGGAATTGGTGGTCTTGAAAAAATCCGGCCGGCGGGTGCCTTTCGATCGCGAAAAACTTCTGCGCTCGCTCGAAATCGCCTTGCGCAAGCGGCCCGTCGAGCCGGATCGCGTCGAGCGGATGGTAAACGGAATCGTGCGCCAACTCGAGAGCCAGGGCGATAGCGAAATTTCAAGCGACCGGATCGGCGAGCTCGTCATGGAAGGTCTTCGCGCGCTCGACAGCGTCGCTTATGTACGCTTCGCCTCGGTCTATCGCAATTTTCGCGAGGCCCGCGATTTTAACACGCTCATCGGCGAACTGGCGAATGGCGCCGGGCAAGCCCCGGGGAACGGTACAAATCCGCCGCGAACAAAGGCGCGCTCGCCGAGCCAGGCATGATCCAGCCCTGCGAGGACACGCGATTCATGGCCGCGGCTCTTGCCCTTGGGCGGCGCGGGCTCGGACTTTGCGCGCCAAACCCCGCCGTCGGTGCGCTTGTCGTCAAGGATGGCGTCATCGTGGCGCGCGGCTGGACCAGGCCCGGCGGACGCCCCCATGCGGAAACCGAGGCCCTGCGCGAGGCGGGGGCGCAAGCCCACGGCGCGACCTTCTATGTGACGTTGGAACCATGCAGCCATCATGGTCAGACGGCGCCTTGCACGGATGCGCTTATCGCGGCGGGGGTCGGCCGCGTGGCCTATGCCGTTGACGATCCCGACCTTCGGGCCTGCGGGCGCGGCGCGCGAATTTTGGCCAATGCCGGCATAGAGGTGACGCGCGGCGTGCTCGCGGAGGAGGCGAGGCGGGCCAATCTCGGCCATTTTTTGCGAGTCACCCGCAAGCGACCGATGGTCAGCCTGAAACTCGCCATGACGGCGGATTTCTATGCGGCGGGACTGGCCGGCGATCCGCGTCTTGTCATCACGGGCGCACCGGCGAATGGGCTCGTGCATGTCGTGCGCGCGATGCACGACGCGGTGATGACCGGCATCGGCACCATCTTGGCGGACAATTCCCTGTTGAACGTGCGGCTACCCGGCCTCGAAGGCTGCAAGCCATTGCGCGTGGTTCTCGACAGCAATCTGCGCCTGCCACCTTCGTCGCGGCTTGCAGTGACGGCGGCAAAAATCCCGGCGCTGCTCATTGCTGGCGAAGGAGCAAGCGAAGCGAGTGCCGAGCGCTTGCGTGAGGCGCGTATCGAGGTCGCGCATGTGCGCCGCGACCCGGCGGGGCACGTCGATCTTGATGCCGCGTTGACTCTCTTGGCCGCG
>DATARJ010000039.1:0-1861 GCA_036264205.1 Methylocella sp. | reverse complement strand
TGCCTCAATTGCCGCCAATCCACTGCCTCCGCCACCGGTGTCATGGGCTCGCTCTGCGCCGCCTGTTGGGCGCAGGTTCGGTTTATCGAACGTCCGTTTTGCGAGCGTCTGGGCACGCCCTTCGCCATGGATCTCGGCAGCGAAGGGCTTCTATCGCCCGAGGCGGTTGCCAATCCCCCGGTCTTCGCCCGCGCCCGGGCGGTTGCCCATTTCGACGATGGCCCGGTGCGCCAATTGGTGCATCGGCTGAAATACAGCGACCGGATGGAATTAGCGAAACCGCTCGGGGCTTGGATGGCCCGCGCCGGCAACGAACTCTTGGTCGAGGCCGATCTCCTCGTGCCGGTCCCTTTGCATCGCCGCAGGCTTGCCGCCCGCCGATTCAATCAGGCCAATTCCCTGGCGCAAGCGATCTCCGCCCATTGCGGCGTCCCAGTTGATCCTTTCGCCCTCGCGCGGGTCAAGGCGACGCCCTCCCAGGTCGGGCTTTCGCGTTCGCAGCGGGCGCTCAATATGCAGGGGGCGTTTCGAGTGACCGAAGGCATGGCCGCGAGAGTGGCGGGCCGCGCGATCGTCCTTATCGATGATGTGATGACCTCGGGCGCTACGGTCAATGCCGCGTCGCGCGCGCTTTTGCGCGGTGGCGCCAAACGCGTCGATGTCTTGGTTTTTGCCCAGGCGGTTTAGTCTAGAAGCGGGCGCCTTCTCGTCTGGTTGAATTCAATCTTAGGTCAACACCCCACCCCCCGCCAACTCCCCTTGACTAATTCATAACCGGTAAGTTATGGAATTTTGCATGCACGCCGCACCCGACGCGCTCTTCAAGACCCTTGCCGATCCGACTCGACGGGCCATCTTCGAGCGGCTGTGTCGCGACGGAGACCAGACGGTCGGGGCCCTGACGGCTCAGGCCGGGGTCTCGCAACCGGCCGTCTCAAAGCATCTCGGGGTCCTGAGGCAGGCCGGGCTCGTGCGCGACCGCCACGAAGGTCGCCAGACGCACTATAGCGCGCAGCTCGGCGCCTTGGCCCCGCTGATCGACTGGACAAGCCAAATGGCCTGCTTCTGGCAAAGCCGGTTCGATCACCTCGAAGATCTACTGAAAAGGATGGACTAATGAACGAAACATCGGCCGAAGCGAGCTCCGTCGTTGCCAAAAGGACGTCCAAGAAGTCGGCGAAGGTCGCAAAGAAGGCAACCGCCAAGCGGGTCGATGCGAACGCGGCCAAGCCGCAGGGGTCGGTCGCCAAGTCATCAGCCCGCAAATCCACCAATGCCGCGGCGAACGGACTGCCGGCACACTATGCAGTTCCCAAGTCCGAGGGCGACGGCGCCGTGCACGCCTGGATTGACCTCCTGCCGGACTGGCAAACGGACCGCGCTCGCCGCATCGATGCCGTCGTGACGCGCGAGGTCCAGAACGTCCACAAGGCCGTCAAGTGGCACGGGATCTGGTACGGTGTGCCCGGCCACGGCTGGTTCCTCGCGATCGGCTCGTTAAAGGCCCACCTCAAGCTGGTCTTGTTCGACGGCGCCAACCTCACGCCCCTTCCTCCGGTCCACCTTGCGACCAAACCCACGCGTGCCCTCGATCTGCGGGAGCGTGACACGCTCGACGAAGCGCAACTCGCCGATTGGGTCAGGCAAGCCAGTCAATTGCCCGGCTGGGGGAAGGCCTAACATGTCGTTCCTTGCCGTGCATTCCGTCAAGCGCCGTCCCTGGGGCCTGCTGGGCCTCCTGCTCAACATCCTGCCCGTGGCGGGCGTCGGCAGCATCCTCGCCGGCGTGAAGGGGGGCCACCGCGGCACCCTCGTCGTCGGCATCGTGCAGGCCGTCGTCGACATCGGCGGCATAGTGCTC
>DATARJ010000030.1:0-3231 GCA_036264205.1 Methylocella sp. | reverse complement strand
GGCGATTGCGGCCGCGATGCGGGTCCGGATCTGATCGGCAAGCGTTTTGGCGTCGCGGATCTCGGCATCGCGCGCGGCACGAAGGTTGGAGAACCTTTGGCTCGTCCGGTCGTAACTTGCGACGACGGTCGCCTGGCCCTTCGTAATCGGCTCGGTACCGCCGACCGGCATCAGCCGGTAATCCGCGTTCACCACGACGTTCGCGGCGCTCGGATAGCCGCTCACCGTGTCGATCAAGGGAGTCTGCACATTTTCCGTCACGGTCACAATGAGCCGATATTTCGGCGGCACCAGCGATCCGGTGCCGTTGAGCCCGAAGATAAGCTCATTGCCGAGGTAATGGCCGAGCCGGTTGGGGATTGGCTCGACCGCGATGGCCTGCAATTCGCCCGTGACATCACCGCCCGCGCTGAGCGGCCCGTAGAGCGGCTGGAGGCAGCCGGAGAGGGCGAGGCCCATTAGGAACGCGGCGAATATGCGGGGGACCGCCTGGCCATCCGGCCGTTCAACTAACGACATTGACGATCCTTTGCGGAACGATGATGATTTTTTTTACAGGCCTGCCGTCGAGCGCGCGGCGGACCGGCTCGAGCGCGACCGCGGCGGCCTCGATCGCCGCCCTACCGGCGTCCCGCGCGACAACAAGGTCCGCGCGCTTCCGCCCATTAACCTGGACCGGCAGCGCAATCGTGTCCTCGACAACAAGGGCCCGGTCTGCGACTGGCCAGCCCGCCTCGGCCGCCATATCCGCATGGCCGAGAGCCGCCCAGCATTCCTCGGCAAGATGCGGCATCATCGGCGCAATCATCATCACCAGAATGTCGGCGGCCTCGCGGAAGGCGGCGCGGATGTCCTGCCCAATCTTCGTGGTCTCGACCGCGCCGATCGCCGCCGAAAGCTTGTTTGCCAAATCGTGCACTTGTGCGACGGCACGGTTGAACCGCAGCCGCTCGATATCGTCATCGAGTGTGA
This sequence comes from Methylocella sp., assembly GCA_036264205.1. Classification (GTDB taxonomy): domain Bacteria; phylum Pseudomonadota; class Alphaproteobacteria; order Rhizobiales; family Beijerinckiaceae; genus Methylocapsa. The sequence continues at coordinate 2,259 of DATARJ010000030.1, read as the reverse complement.
TCAGGCTCATGTGGACCGTCCTGCGGATTTCCATCGCGGAGGCAGAGAAAGTTCCGGGCGCGAGCGTCCCGGCGGGCGCGGCGAGGCTTGCGAGTTCGCCAACGAGCCGCCACAGACGCTGGACGAATTTCGCGGCGCCTTGCACGCCCTCCTCGGTCCAGATGACATCCCGTTCGGGCGGCGAATCCGAAAGCACGAACCAACGCGCGGTATCGGCGCCATAGGCCGAAATAATGTCGTCGGGGTCGACCGTGTTGCGCTTCGATTTCGACATTTTCTCGATCGCGCCGATCACAACTTCCTCGCCGCTATCGACGTGGAAGGCGTGCCTTCCATCCGGCCGCGCCTCGATCCTAACGTTGGCTGGATAAAACCACTCGCCAGCCTTCGAACGATAGGTCTCGTGGACAACCATGCCTTGCGTGAAGAGGCCGGCGAAAGGCTCCATCAAGGCGCCAACATGGCCCGTCGCCTGCATCGCCCTTGTGAAAAACCTTGCATAGAGCAGGTGTAAAATCGCGTGCTCAATGCCGCCGATATATTGATCCACGGGCAGCCACTTTTCTATCCATTCGGCCGTCGTCGGCGCCGCCGCGTTCCACGGATCTGTGAACCTTGCAAAGTACCAGGAGGAATCGACGAACGTATCCATCGTGTCCGTCTCGCGAAGCGCCGGGGCGCCGCAAGCCGGACAGGGAACATGCTTCCAGGTGGGATGCCGGTCGAGCGGATTGCCGGGCTCGTCAAAGCTCATGTCTCGCGGCAATTCGACCGGCAGGTCGCGCGCGGGAACCGCCACCACGCCGCAGGCGCCGCAATGGATGACCGGGATCGGGCAGCCCCAATAGCGCTGGCGCGAAATCCCCCAATCCCGCAGCCGGTAATGGACTTCGCGTCTTCCTTGCGGCCGTTTGCCAAGGGGTTTTGCTTCGAGGCGCCGGGCGACTTCTTCCTTTGCTGCTTGCGTTGTCATCCCATCGAGAAAACGCGAATTGATCAACACGCCATCGCCTTCATAAGCGGTGGCGCCGATCGTGAACGTTGCTGGGTCCTCGCCCGGCGGACAGACAACAGGCGTGTTCCCAAGGCCATATTTGTTGGCGAAATCGAGGTCGCGCTGATCGTGCGCCGGGCAGCCGAATATCGCGCCGGTGCCATAGTCCATCAAAACGAAATTGGCGACGTAGAGCGGCAGACGCCGCTCCCGGTCGAAGGGATGCGACGCCTTGACCCCTGTATCGTAGCCTTTCTTTGCCGCCGTTTCGATCGCCGCCGCAGATGAGCCTCCATGATGGCATTCAGCGATGAAGCCCGCCAATGCCTTGTCGTTCCGCGCAATTTCCGCCGCCAAGGGATGATCGGCGGCGATCGCCAAAAATTTGGCTCCGAACAGCGTGTCCTGCCTTGTCGTATAAACTTCGACCTCGCGCGAAGCAATTTGCGGCGCGGGCTCGAGTTCGAAGCGCAAAGCGAGCCCTTCCGAGCGGCCGATCCAATTCGCCTGCATCAGCCGGACCTTTTCCGGCCAGCGACGAAGCTCGTCGAGCGCGCGCAAAAGATCTTCGGCGAAATCGGTGATCTTGAAAAACCATTGGGTCAGTTCGCGCTGCTCGACAAGCACGCCGGAGCGCCAGCCGCGCCCGTCGATAACCTGCTCATTGGCAAGCACCGTGTGATCGAGGGGGTCCCAATTGACTTTGGATTTCTTGCGGACGACAAGGCCCGCTTTCAGGAAATCCAAAAACATCCTTTGTTGATGTTTGTAATAGGCGGGGTCGCAGGTGGCGATCTCGCGCGACCAATCGAGCGAAAGGCCCATCGACTTCAGCTGGCCGCGCATGGCCGCGATATTGGCGTACGTCCAATCCGCCGGATGGCTCTTGCGGTGCCAGGCGGCGTTCTCGGCCGGCATGCCGAACGCGTCCCAACCCATCGGATGCAGCACGTTGAAGCCGCGCGCGCGCTTATAGCGGGCAATCACGTCACCCATCGTATAATTGCGGACATGGCCCATGTGGATGCGCCCCGAAGGATAGGGAAACATCTCCAGCACGTAATATTTTGGGCGCGGATCATCGTTCGGGGTGCGGAAGATTTCGCTCTCCTCCCAAATCCTTTGCCATTTGGGTTCCGCTTCGCGGGCGTTATAGCGCTCAGAGTCCATCTATGATCGTCGATCGGCTTGGTAAGCTGGCCTATACATGAGGCCTACACAGCATTAATTAACTGACCAGGTCAATGTCCCCCAGGTCCGGGGCC
>DATARJ010000368.1:0-6741 GCA_036264205.1 Methylocella sp. | reverse complement strand
TTGTTGTAGGAAAGCCACGCCGACGCTTCGTCGACATCGAAGGAATATGCATCCTTCATCAAGAACTCGCGGCCGCGCATGACGCCGAAGCGCGGTCTTTGCTCGTCGCGGAATTTCCACTGGATATGGTAAAGGATTTTGGGCAGATCCCGGTAGGAATGGACAAAGGCGCGAAAGATCTCGGTGATCATGTCCTCGTTGGTCGGGCCATAGAGGAGTTCCCGCTCGTGACGGTCCTTGATTCGCAGCATTTCTGGGCCATAGGCCTCGTAGCGGCCGGTTTCCCGCCAAAGATCCGCAAGCTGGAGGGTCGGCATCAGGAGTTCGATCGCTCCGGCCCGGTCCATTTCCTCGCGAACGATCTGCCCAACTTTTTGCAAGACGCGAAGTCCGAGCGGCAGCCAAGCGTAAATCCCGGCCGCCTCCTGCCGGATCATGCCGGCGCGCAACATCAAGCGGTGCGAGACGATCTCGGCTTCCTTCGGCGTTTCGCGCAGAATCGGGAGAAAATAACGGGACATGCGCACTGTTGAAGCAACGCGATCAGGAGAGCGGAGCGGCAGATCTTGGGTTTTAACCCGCGCGCCAGGCAAAGGCAAAGAGGCGCCATGATACTTAAGCCAAACCGCTTGGCTGCGCCACTGGCGGTCGGCCGCGGTCGTTTCGGCCGCGTTGCCCTCGCCCGGATTAGAATCCGAGCCGCGTCGCGGTCAAATCGTTTGCGCTCAAACTTGCGAGACCCGGAGCTTCCGGCGCGGTGCGAAATTGCCCGGCCCGCCTGGAACATAATTGACGAGATCGTTTGCCTTGCCGAGCGCTTCGCGGAGATGAGTTCCCGCGCGGGCGCAAATGTCCGTCAAGATGTCGGGGCGGGATTCCCCTTGGGTCTTGTGGTGGCGTCTAATCGCGGCCAAGGCGCCGAGGGCCTTGCGTTCGAGATCGTCGACAACCTCCTCGAAATTTTGCCGCACGCAGCGGTTCAAGGAGGCATAAACATCGGTCGCGGAGGCGCGGCCTGGCATCGCCGAAGCAGCGAAATAATCCTGGTAGCTCGTCGGTTGCCAGCTCAATAAATCGCCAATCAATTCGGGAGTGCCGGGAAGCCGCTCGATCAATTTTACCATTTCATTGAATTGATTGAGATAGGTGCCAGCTAGGCTGGAACCCGGACCCGCCTGAGCCACGGGACCATTGCTGTGCAATGCGCCGGAGAGGCGTGCCGGGTGGGCTTCTTGTGTCATTGCAGCTAGCGTCATGTGAGGGCCTGGTTGCCTTCATTTCAAACTAGACGCGGACCCATAATAATTTGTTGCCGGAGATGTTAGGTTGCGACGGGCCCTTCGGAAATCGCCGCAGCGAACACGCGCAGCTCAAGGCCGAGATGCCCGGCTCGGTGTCCGCCAAGCTTGCCCACGGCTGCAAAAAGCAGGGCTAACGGTTTTCTAATATATGAACGGTCGAGCTTGCCGCAGACTGAAGTCGTTGAGACGGCGTGCCCGCCACCTCGTCTTCGCGGCAATCAGACCTTTTCGCATCAACGCAAGACCCGCGCGAATGAAGCCTATTCAAGTCTCAAGGACCTTCTGCACTATCGGCCAGAGAGAGCGACGGTAAGCGTCAAATGCAAAGTGCTTTTGATAGATCCGGCGCGTCGCCGCCAACTCCCGGCTTGCCCCGGGCAAATGACGAGTGGCATAGACCCGGCGCAGGGCCGCCGCGAATCCTGCGGCGTCTTCCGCGACAGTTACGTTTGGCAGGCGGGCCGCGTTGATGCCGAGGCCGCGAAAGGCGAGCGGCGTCGCAATCAGTGGCGCCCCGCAAGACAGCGCTTCGATGGTCTTGATCGAGATCCCGTGGCCGGCCGTGGCTGGCAGCAGAACGGCCGCGGCGTTACGATAAGCGTCTTGGAGTTTCTCGACCTCGACCCTTCCCCGGAAGAGCCCGGCATGCGCCTTGAACAGACTGCGCGCACTCCATCGAATTTGGCGGTCGATGTTGCCGAGGATCCTCACCGGGACATCCGGGGCCCGCGGCAAGACCTCTTTTAAGAACCAGACAAGGCCGAGGCGATTGGCGGAATTGGCGCTGGCGACGATGATCGGATCGCCGCCGCCAGGCCCTGCCGGCATGGCGTTGACAGCGGGATAAAGCAACGCGTGCCGCCCCTCTGGAACGAGCTTTTGGAAGGCGGCTGATTCTTCGTCGTTGAGGTGCAGCAAAACGTCGGCCGGCCGCATGGCGTCGAGTTCGATCGCGAGCATGTCTTCGTAGCGCGCCACCGGTGGCAAGACCCAGCCCGCGCAATTGCGCAGGACATATTGCCGAGCCTGGAGATCGTGGGTGTCGAGAACGATCGGACAATCGTGCCGCTCGCGCAGGCGGATCGCCACGGGCATGCAGAAGAAATGATTGCAGTGGACGAGATCGACCCGTGGCGCAAGAGCGAGCGCTTCCGCGACCGGAACGAGCTTGCTCGTCTCGACCAGAAACCCGGCAAAATTTCCATGCAGCCATCGCCACGCCGCGCGCAGGTATCTCGGGTTCAGAACCCCGTGTAAAGGCATGCCGGTGAAAAGTCGCAGTTCGGCTTCGAGATCGGCCGTCGCCGCCATATAGGATTTGTGTTGATTGGATCCCTCGGTTGCGCCCGGCGCGTCGGCGATCGCAAGACTGACGACTTTCGCGCCGAGGCTGCGATAGGCCCGGGCCTGGGAGACGAACACCTGGTGGCTGCCGCAGGAATGCCATGCCGGATGAACGATCGCCACGACTCTCCCCGCAAGCGGCGGGGAGGACGGCACGCCTAGGCGCGCGGCCGGATTTACTCGCTGAGCCAGCGGCTCTTGCGCCTGCACGGTCTGTTTCATTCCACCTTCGCGGCCATATCCGCCCGGCATAGTTACGGCTTGATCCGGCCGCCTTCATCAAGCTACAGGAAAAGCAAAGCTCCCCGATAGCTTGAGCTGCTTTTCCATCCGAACCAGCTACGCCAGCCCCCTGGCGATGGCCCCGATACAAAGTTGAATTCAAGAGCAAAATGCAAAATTCTCATCCCCCCTCGAAAAACCATGGAATGGCAATCATCGCCAATGATAAGATCATCAATTGGCTTCTGCCATTTCTCGAGAGCTATCTCGCGACCAATGCGGCGACCCCTCTCTATCTCATCCCTTACGATGACAATGTCGCATTGACGCGCCGGGCCGCCGGTATTTATGGCGTCCATTACGTCGAACCGGAAAGCGCCGAGCTCGACGCCTTGGCCAAGCGCCTTTACCCGATGTTTCCAGGGCATCGCCGGCGACTGCGGAAATTTCTTGCCCTCGCGCTGCCGCTCGATGAGGTGATCTATCTCGATGTCGATATCATCCTGTTTCGCGATTTTCGCGAGATGTTCGGCCGTCTCGAAGCAGGCAAGAGCGATTTCATCGTGGCGTCGCCGACGGCGGACTATGTCTACAATAAAAGACGCGAACAATATGATTTTCTTCGCGGCGTGATGCTCTTCAACGACGGGTTCTTCGTCGCGTCCAAAGAGATTCTTGGCTTGAAGGACTTCCATGACGTGATCGGCAGGGACGAAGCGATCTTTCATGCCGTGCGTCAGCGCGGCATGCTGTTCGCCCAGCCGGTGACCAATTACGTCGCGCACCGGATGGGTTTAAAGATCACCCCTTTGCGCGAATGCATTCCTGGAGCTTCCGGCGAGAGCTTCTACAAGGCCGCCGGGGTGACCTTCGACGCCGGGGGACCACTCGATGTTTTTGGCGATAAAATTTATTTCGCCCATTGGGCTGGCGCAGTAAGTCTCCCTCGCGGCCGCGTTTTCGATGCGGCTTGGCGCCAATTCGCCGCCCAAGCCGCGGCGCGGGTGAAAAATTGATTTGTCCGCGGGCGCCCTAGGACGGCGCGATAGGGATCGTTCGATGTCTCGCCTCCTCTTTTTCTATCTTTCGAAAGGGATCGCGCTCGCAACCCTTTTGGTCGCAACGGGACTTTGCGTTCCGGTCGTTATGACCACGCTTTTTCAATATCTTCCGCCGGCCGCGATCCGTGGCGGACTGCTGATGCCGGCACTGCTCGGAATCCTGCCGACGGTACTCTACATCGCTTTGCCGATGGCGGTCGGCGTTGCCGTCGCTCTCGAATTCGCCCGGATGTCGGCCGACGGCATGATCGCGGTTCTTTATTCCATGCGCCTCTCGGCCTGGGCGATTTCGTTTCCGGCCGCTTCCGTCGCCATTGCCGCGGCGGCGGCGGGCTATTGGATCTCTTCGGTTTTCGCGCCAGCCCATGTCGGCCAGATCCATGATGTTATTTATGTGATTCGCAATTCGCTCAATCACCGGATGCTCGAGCCAGCACAATTCTACACCTTCGACAATGGCGCGCGAACGCTCTACTTCCGCCGCTGGCGTTCCGCCGATGTTGTCTCGGGCATGTTCATCCATGAATTTTCGGCCGCGAAGAAGGAAGAGCAAATCATCACCGCTACTGCGGCGGAATTCCGCCGCAACGCGAATGGCGTCGTATTGATCATGAGCGAAGGCTCGATCGAGACAATTCCCGCGGACGGCTCCTCGATACGGACCGCGAATTTCGACGAATATGCGACGCCGATCGGCATGCAAGGCTCTGGCGGCCTGCCACAACGCAATTGGCGAGGTGTTTTCGAGCGGCCGTTCCTCGAATTCTTCCGCGAGCGGCCGTCAAGCGGCGAAGACCCGCGTCAGTTCGCGGAATGGATGAGCGAGGCCGCGAAACGGTGCGGCATACCTTTGCTTGCCCTGGTCCATGCGCTGCTCGCGATCGGGGTTGTCCTGAGCGTCGCATCCGCGAGCGGCGGCGCTTCGGCGGCGATAACGGCGACCATGCTCGCCATCCCGGCGATCCATATCGCGATCCTCGTTTGCGCCGAAACGCTGGTGCGTCAGGATCCGCGTTTCATCTGGTTCGTTGGCCTCGCGATCGTCGCGGAATTCGTCACCGCCGTCATCCTGATCGCGCGGCAAAACGCAAATTTTCCGCTGTCCAAGGAGATTGTTGTGCGGTAGTGCGACCGCGAATTTAGAAAGTTGTCCGGCGAGCAGTCTTAGCCGAGGGTTTTCTTCGAGCGGAACCGCCGCATTCCACCGGCGCTGTGAAGCGCCTGGCATTTTCGGCGATGCGGCGAGGGAGCGGCCGGCGGCGTATACTCCGCTTACGTAATGGATACTGTTGCTGTCAAGGAAGGCTGCCACGACCGACGCCTTGCTGACGAAATAGACGTACCGCGGACCGTCGCCAATGGCGCGACTTTGGTTGCACTGGACAGCAAAATAGATCGACTTCTCCGCACGCCTATCCTAAATTTCTGCACAGTTGCTTGCAAGGACAGTGTCCAACCTCCGCCCACTGCTGAGGGCCAGATGGCAGTAGTGCTGGCTTGTCGCGTAGAGCGATTCCGCGGTGAAAGTTGGCAACATCATGGCTCGAGGCGACGATGGCATTATTGGTTGAGATCGAGCACCTCCTCGGAAACCTGGAACCTTTTGTCCATGCGTACGGCGCCGCCGCGGTCATGGTCATTCTGACATTCGAGTCTCTCGGACTTCCGCTTCCAGGCGAGTCTGTGCTCGTTTTTGCTTCGGTTCTCGCGGGACGCGGTGAGTTGTCGCTCCTGCCTCTGATACTGTCGGCGTGGGCCGGTGCCGTGCTCGGAGACAATATAGGGTATTTGATTGGAAGGCGGCTCGGCCGCGCCATAATCCTCCGCTTCGGAGCGAAGATCGGGATCAACGCCGATCGCCTCAACCGGGTGGAAGCTTTTTTTCAGCGATATGGTCCTGTCACCGTCGCCTTCGCAAGGTTCGTCAACGTCCTGCGTCAGTTGAACGGCGTCGTGGCGGGCCTGCTGAAAATGGAGTGGAAGCGCTTTCTTTTCTTCAATGCGCTCGGCGGCGCCCTGTGGGTTTCGCTATGGACATTGACAGGGTTTTATCTTGGCGAGCATGTCTCCGACATCAAAGTGATTGCCCGTGATTTGGAGCGCGCCGGAGCGATTTTGGGCATCGGCGTGTTGCTCGCCGCGCTTGTCTATGGGCTTCGGCGCCTGCGCCACGCAAGCTGATGGCATCGACGAGTCATCCACCAACGGCAATGCCGATTGACCCCCAAAAGCCTGCAAGAATGACCAAAACTAATGGTTGCCGTAAGAGTGCCAGCCGAGGGAAAAGGCGCCGGGGGACTTGGCGTACTCCACTTTCGCGCCGATTCGCCTATTCCCACTCGATTCGACCTAACCCAATCCGGCTCTAGCGGCCGTTTTCGCGAGTTCCTCCAGTTCCGCTTGGGTGAAGAGCGCCTTCCGGATGATTTCGCGCAGAAAGAGCGTATCAGTCGACTCCGCCTGATCGAAGTCGGTATTCTCGTACCGATCCTGGTCAAAGTCGGGATCGGTTGTCGCTTCCACCTCCTTGATCCACCAACGAACAATCTTCAAGTAGACCGCAAACGTGGTCAGCACATCCTGCAAAGCGAGCGGGGTCGTTCCGTCGTCAGCAACGACGTGCAAGAGTCGATGCCCTATCTCGTTGCGCAGCGCGTACAGCCGCTCTATGTCATCGAATTCATGTTTGGAGATAGCTCCAAGGTCGAAGAACCAATGCAATGCTGCGCGAAATTCCTTATTGGCATGCTGGCCGGGCTCGTTTCTACCCTTTTCTTTGATCAGCGCCTTGAATTTTTCGCCACGAATGTAAT
>DATARJ010000351.1:0-4708 GCA_036264205.1 Methylocella sp. | reverse complement strand
CTGGCGGACGTCGCGATCGCGATCGGTTCAATCGCCATCGCCGCGCACGCGCGGGGCGCGACAACGACCAATCTTCCGACCCAGCGGACCTATGTCTCCAACCTGAGCGATTCGCTGACTACCGGCGTCGGTGCGCTCGTCGGTGCGAACGTAAACGAAGCCGCCACCAAGCCTGCCGTCCTCCAAGGCGAGCCGCTTTCGGGCGCACAGGCGCTCAGCATCTCGAATTCGAACACCAAGCTGATCCTGAAGCTGTTCGAGCTCTAGAATTTGATCCTCGGAGCCTTCCGACCGGGTTTTCTGCTCGCGCCGAGAATGGAGGGCGCGGCGGCGCATGCGGGCCGGAAACGCGGCTGCCGGGGTTTGGCGCGGGGGTTCGTCACGGACGCAATAGGATTGCCGCTGGCGCCCGGGCCGCGAATAACCGGTGCCTTGACCGCTGCCGGGAGCCGAGCCGTGGTACAACCGGAGGCTGTGGCTGAGTCGCATGGAAAGACAACTTTAACGAGAAATTTCATTTGACATTTAACCAAAAGTTGCTAATTGTTAAGGAACGAAGGAGAGATTCGCGGGAGATTTCAATGTTGGTGATAATTGACGAACGTGAAATTGTAACATCTGGTTACACTTGCCGTTTTGGCAGCGAAGGCGTTTCCTCGGCCGGATTTTGTCCCCAGGAATTTCAGGAATGGGTGGCGACGGTGGCCGACGCCGATCTCTTCGCGGTGGAAGCATTTCTCCTGGGGGACTGCCGGGACCGGCAGCGTTATCCCAAGATGATCAAGGACCGCACCCGTGCTCCGGTGATCGCCATGAACGAGACACCTTGTCTCGAGCAGACGCTGGATTTGTTTGCGGCGGGCGTCGATGACGTGGTGCGGAAACCGATCCATGTTCGCGAGATACTGGCCAGGGTGGGAGCAATCCGGCGCCGGCACGAGTGCGAGCGCGACTGCGCCGCGGTTGGCGAATTGCGGGTTTTTTTCGACGGCCGGGATCCGCAACTCAAGGGAGTTTCTCTGCCATTGCCACGGCGCGAGCGCCGAATCCTTGAATATTTGGTCAATAACCGCGGCCGGCGCGTTAGCAAGGCCCAAATCTTCAATTCCATCTACGGAATTTTCGATGAGGATGTCGAAGAGAACGTGGTTGAAAGCCATATCAGCAAGCTGCGTAAGAAATTGCGCGGCCACCTCGGTTACGACCCGATCAACTCGGTTCGGTATCTTGGGTATCGTTTGGACGAATCAATTCGTGGAGGCTGAAACGCCAATGGCGTGCGCCAAGCTAACTTGCCGGTGCCGGTAATGGTGCCGCGGTGAGCTTGCCGAAAAAGCGCGCAAAGATTCCTAATCAAGCAGGGCGATGGCTTTACGTGGTCCGTGTTGTTGGATTAGCGGCAGCCAAGGTGCGGACGCCTCAGTGCGCATCTTGAGCTTCGATGCGATGCATTCTTTGTTCGGTTCGCCGTCGCGCAACCATTCTTTGTTCGGTTCGCGGTCGCGCAACAAGGACTGGAATTGAAGTCCAGGGCAGGGAGTCGCACCTTCGACCGAAGCTGCGAATCGGCTGGCTCCGGTTCCCCGATGAGTGCGATACCGCGAATCGACGCGCGCGATGTGTGCCGGAATTGCGAAAATCCAGGCATTGGGCCGGATCGAAGTTCGATGGATCGGCGATCCTTTTCGCTCGGAGGGCCCAAGTATTTCGATGACCGGCCGGTTGGTTCTAGAGATAAATGGTGGGCCGGGCAGGATTCGAACCTGCAACCAGACCGTTATGAGCGGCCGGCTCTAACCGTTGAGCTACCGGCCCCGGCAGGCCTCGGTCGAGGCTGCTTCCTAGCTTCGGCCGCGGGCCCGTGCGGCCCTTCTCGAATATCCGCCATTCAAACCAAATGAGAGAAATTCGAGGCAGACCCTACGGTCATTTCTCATAACCTTTGGCACACCGGGAAGCCGGCATTAAACGTATTTTGCAGCGTGAAGCAATGGCCGCGACAGGGGCGCCAGCAATTCCGGCTCGCATGGGATTCTGCGATCGAACAGATAAGTTGGCGCAGGCCCGTCGAAAAAATCCGTCCGGTCTTTAGAGCGATCTGTTTCAACGTGGCGCCTTTTTCGCCAAGATGCGCTGCAGCGTGCGCCGGTGCATGTTGAGGCGGCGCGCCGTTTCCGAGACATTGCGGCCGCAAAGCTCGTAAATCCTTTGAATATGCTCCCACCGCACCCGGTCGGCCGACATTGGATTTTCCGGGAGTTCGGCCTTATCGTGGCGAGTGGCCATGAGAGCATTGAAAATTTCGTCGGCATCGACTGGCTTGGCCAGATAATCGAAAGCCCCAAGCTTTACGGCGGTCACGGCGGTAACGATATTGCCATAGCCGGTCAGGATGATGCCCCGTGCGTCCGGGCGCTTCGCCTTCAATTCGCGAATCACATCGAGCCCGTTGCCGTCAGCAAGCCGCATGTCGATCACCGCGAAGGCGGGAGCGCCTTCGCTTATTGCCGCGAGACCTTCGGCGACCGAGTGCGCGGCGGTCACGGTGAAGCCGCGCGTCTCCATGCTGCGGCAAAGGCGTGTCAGGAAAGTATTATCGTCGTCGACGATCAATAGCGAGCGATCTGGCCCGAAACCGCCTTGCATACCTTGATCTTCGCTCGGCTTTCCGGACTTGAAAGGCTCGGGGGGGACGTCTTTCATTGCAATCGCCTCGCTTGAACCATTTCCAAACGCCAAAGTGCATCAACAAATCTTTCGCGTTATCTTGGCCGTCCCGGCCTTGTCTTAGGAGGGCGGCCTGAGCTCGGCTCCGGGTTTGGCCGCGGTGCCGCCGGCAGGTAAACGTTTGGCCCCGCGTTCGAATGCCGCCCTTTCCCACAAAATCGCAACCATTGCACCGGTCGCGGGGGGCACGCGATTTTCGGTCTTAACGATCGCGCCGGAGCGTTCCAGCAGGGTCTTAGCGATGAATAAGCCAAGGCCCAGCCCCGCACCTTCTTCCGTTTTAGCACGCCTGTCATTCTTGGTTGTTACATAAGGCTCACCCACCCGGCCAACGACATCAGGAGAAAAACCGGGGCCGTCATCTTCGATGACGATCCTAACCCGCGCCCCATTCCATTGCGCCACGATACGGACTTCGGAAACCGCGAAGTCTATCGCGTTTTCGATCAGATTGCCGAGCCCGTACAATATTCCCGGGTTCCGCAGGCAGGCCGGTTCCGGCCCTTGCCCGTCCTCGACAATCGAAATGCGAACTCCGAAATCGCGGTGCGGACCGGCAACCTCCTCCATGAGCAGACTCAAACTCATTTCATCGAGAATATTGCCGGCATCGCCACCAAGCGAGGCGAGCTTGCCTAGGATGGCGCGGCAGCGGGCGGTCTCTTGTGCGAGCAGCGTGAGATCCTCTTCGAGGGGATCGCTGGCAGGAAGTTGCTTCTGGAGATCCTTAACAATGAGCGTGATCGTGGCCAGGGGCGTGCCGAGTTCGTGCGCCGCCGCCGCCGCCAATCCGTCGAGCTGCGTCAAATGCTGCTCGCGCGCGATCACGAGTTCGGTCGCGGCCAAGGCGTCGGCAAGTTTGCGCGCCTCGACGGCAACGCGCGACGCATAGATCGCGATGAACGCCGCTCCGAGTACGATCGCGACCCAAATCCCCGCGTTATAGATCAACGGAAGCTGCAACTGCTCTCCCGAAAACCAAGGCAGCGGGTAGTGCTGGAAGGTTAGGGCCGATACCGCGCCGATCATGAGCAGGGTCAGAATCAAAGTGATACGGCCCGACAGCGACACCGCGGAGATCATGATCGGCGCCAGGTAAAGCACCGAAAAGGGATTTTCGATCCCTCCGGTCAGATAGAGAAGAGCCGTCAACTGAAGGATATCGTAAGCCAGCACCAATGCGGCGGGCACATCCTCCAGCCGTTCGATGCGGCCGAAGCGCAGCCGCAGGCCAACGTTGAGCCCGGCCGAAGCCGCGATGACAAGAAGACAAGCGCCAAACGGAAGCGAAAACCGGAGCCCGAAATAGGTAACGACGAGCGCGATTGTTTGTCCGAGCAGAGCCAGCCAGCGCAATGTGACGAGCGTATCGACGCGGAGCCGCCGCGAGCGCCCGCCTAGGTCGATGTTGACTAATTCGGCCATGGTACTCGCTTACACCGGTCGCTACCGAAGTAACAAGGCTGGCGCCAAGAGCCAGCGGCGATGATCCGGCCGCCGGGCCGAAGGGCGTTTTTCAACCGGCCCGCCTTTGGTTCTTGCGGGATTTGTTGCAGCAGCGGGCAGGGGGACCAGGCGTGCGATCTACGCTATAGGGTGGGCGGAGCATCCGCGAATTGGTTTAGTCCATGCGCCTCGATTGGAACGACATCAAAGCCCGCGCGGCGAAATTCGCCGAGAGTTGGAACGGCGCCCAATACGAGCGGGGCGAGACGCAGACTTTTTACAACGAATTTTTCGAACTGTTCGGCGTCACCAGGCGGCGGGTCGCAAGCTTCGAGCATGGCGTGAACCTGCCCGAGAAAAAGCGCGGCTATCTCGATCTTTTCTGGAAGGGCAAGCTCCTCGTCGAGCGGAAATCGGCTAGTCGCATCCTCATCCCAGCACGCGCGCAGGCGCTCGATTATTTTCCGGGCCTCAAGGAGCACGAGCTGCCGCGCTATATTCTCTTGTCGGATTTTCAGAATTTCGAACTTTACGA
>DATARJ010000346.1:0-2799 GCA_036264205.1 Methylocella sp. | reverse complement strand
GATGGGCGGCACCACGAATGGCATGCCCCGCGGAGCAAGCTGGTTGCCCAAGCTCAGAAGTCCATTCTGGCTGAAGAGTTCGCGCTGATAGGATGCATCGCCGTTGATTGCGGGCACGGCGGCCGAGGCCACGACGCCGAGCTGCGACCGGCTTTCGGCCAATTTGAGGGTGGCCGAATTCACATCGAGATTGGCCGCCGCTACCCGCTCGGCCAACGATGTCAGGATCGGATCGCGGAACGCCGCCCACCATGCCGGGTCGAGCAGGGAAGCATCGCCTTTCGCCGATGCCGTCGCGTAGTTCGAGACGAGGGGCGCCGGCTTTCCGAAAAACGAAACGCTTGGCAGCGTGGGGTCCGGCGGCTCGAAATCCGGCCCAACGGAGAGACATCCGGCAAGTGGCAAAAGAGTGCATATCACCGCTAACATCCTGCCTTTCGTGGCGCTCGCAAAGTTGCTAGTGCGCTGGGCCACCGCCGCTGCCTTTCTTGGGAGATAGAAAGAAGCAGAAGGGGACGACCGCGAAAGCCACCACGCCCGCCAAGAGAAAAACATCCGAATAGGCAAGCACCTCGGCTTGGACAAGAAAAGCCTGGTAGGCTTGTCCTACTGCTACATCATGCACCGCACTGGCCGCACGCCCCATTGCCGCTAGCGTGTGCTCCGAACGCGCGATCAATTCATTGAAAGGCTGATGGAAGGGGCTCGCCCACCGGGCGAGATAGGATTGATGAACCTGTGTCCGCTCTGTGATCATGGCGGTCGCGATCGAAACTCCAATCGAGCCGCCGACATTGCGGAGCATTACGAAAAGCGCGGTTGCATCGCCGTTGAGCTCGCGCGGCAAGGTCGCGTAGGCGATAGTACTGACTGGCACGAACAGAAAGGCCAGCGCCGCGGTCTGCGCCGAGCGCATGATGACCAGTGTCTCGAAATCGATGTTGAGCGTGAGCCCGCTCGAGTAGACGAACGCACATCCCATGAAAAAGAAGCCGGCCGCTATGATAAAACGCGTCTGAACAATGCGCATCAGTATGGCAATGATCGGAATCAGTACGATGACGGCGATCGCGCCCGGCGAGAGGACCAATCCTGCCCATAGGGCAGTGTAGCCGAGGATCGTTTGCGTGAACAGCGGGATGACCACCGCGCCGGCGTAGAGAACAGCGCCGGTGGCCGTCATGCAGAAGCTTCCCATCGCGAAATTCTTGTCCCTGAAGACGTCGAGATTAACAACCGGTTTCTTGGCGATCAAGAGCCAGCCGATCGCGCCAAGGATTCCCAAGAATGCGAGAACGGCCATGATCCGAATGAAGGGCGATCCTAGCCAGTCGTCATCCTCGCCACGGTCCAACATGACCTGCAAGCAACCGAGTCCAAGCGTGATCAGCGACAGGCCTATGTAGTCTATATATCGCGATGTTTTTTTGTGCCAAGGCGGATCCTCGACAAGGACCGAGACGAAAAATACAGCGATCAAGCCCACTGGCAAATTGGCGAAGAAGATCCAGCGCCAATTATACGTGTCCGTGATGTATCCGCCTAGTGTCGGTCCGAGCACGGGCGCGACGACTGTCGCGATCGCCGTAAGGCCAAACGCGGTAGCGCGCTTTTCGGGCGGGAATGTATCAAGAATGATCGATTGCTGATTTGGCTGCAGTCCGCCGCCGAAGAAGCCTTGCATGAGCCGGAAGATGACGAGTTGCGCAAGACTGCCTGCTATCCCGCAAAGGAGGGAACAAAAGGTGAACATCGAAAGGCTAATTAGAAAATAACGCTTGCGCCCGATCACCGCGCCGAGCCAGCCGGAAATCGTCAGCACGATGCCGTTGGCGATAAGGTAGGACGTGAGCACCCAGGTAGCTTCATCATTGCTAGCCGATAAACTGCCCGCGATGTGCGGCAAGGCGACGTTGACGATGGTCGTGTCGAGAATTTCCATGAAGGCGGCTAGCGTGACGACAACCGCGATCGCCCATGGATTGTGTCTGGGTTTCCATGGAACTTCGCGGGGCTGATCAACCGCACTCATCGCACATCGACCGTCGGAACAGCGGAGATTCCGAGCGGCAGCGGCAAATTGGGATCCAGACCCTTGTCGATGACGATCTTGACGGGCACGCGCTGCACGATCTTGACGAAATTGCCGGTCGCGTTCTCGGGCGGGAAGGCGGTGAATTTCGAACCCGATCCCAGCTGAATGCTATCTATATGCCCTTTGAGGTCAAGGTGGGGATAGGCGTCTAGCTTAATGGTCACAGGCTGGCCAGGGCGCATTCTGTCGAGTTCGCTTTCCTTGAAATTCGCCGTGATCCAAACCTCCGGCGCCACGATTGAAAAGATTTGCTGGCCAGCGGTCACGTAATCGCCCACCTCGACATTGCGCTTGGTGATCCAGCCGTCCTGTGGCGCGATCACGACCGTCCAGGAGAGATTTAAATTCGCCTGATCGAGCTTGGCTTGGTCTTGCTCTACCTGGCCCTTGAGCTGACCCACCTGAGTGTCCGCCACCCCAATGTTTTGCGGGACTGGTTCCGCCTCCAGGACTTGGGCCTCGGTTTGCAATACTTGGGCTTGCGCTTGGCGCAATGCCGCGGCGGCGGCATCGATCTCCTGCTGGGTCGTGGCCGCCTTGGGAAGACTGCGCTGGCGCTTGTCGTCGGCCTGCGCCTTGGCTTCGGCTGCTTGCGCGGAGGCGACCTGCGCTTGCGCTTGTTTCAGCCGGGCAGGAAAATTTTTGCGCGCAATCTTGGCCCCGAACTTCTGGCCGGCGAGCTGGTGTTGGGCCATATCAAGTGC
>DATARJ010000269.1:0-7327 GCA_036264205.1 Methylocella sp. | reverse complement strand
CCGGCACCTTCGACGATCGGCACGAGGGCAACAATATCGTAGGTCTTGAGATCCGGTTCGATCACGCAATCCACATGGCCCGCCGCAAGCATCGCAAACGCATAGCAATCGCCGCCATAGCGCGACAGTTGCGCCCTGGCCTCGATCCGTCGGAATGCCTTGAGCTTTGCAGCGGAGTACAATAACGGCGATGTTGTCATCAGCGTGGCCTGCGCGAGGTTCTCGCAGCGCCGGGTGGCAAGCTTGCGTTCCGTCATCCGATGATCGCAACCAGGGCCGCGCCAAACCGCGCCCCTCCCATCGCCGGCAAAACGCTCCCTGGTGAAGGGCTGAACCATCATGCCATAGACTGGGCACCCATTGTGCAGAAGCCCGATGAGACTCCCCCAAACCGGCATGCCGGCGATAAAGCTCTTGGTGCCGTCGATCGGATCGAGCACCCAGACATATTCCGCTTCGCTTTGAACCGGACCGAATTCCTCGCCGATGATGCCGTGATGCGGGAACGTCGCCTGGATGAGACGGCGCATCGCGGCTTCCGTGGCACGATCGGCTTCCGTCACGGGATCGAACATGCCTCCGGCGTTTTTGTCCTCGGCGAGGAGTGCGGTACGAAAGAACGGCAGAATCGTATCGGCCGCGACATCGGCAAGCTTCTCAATAAAAGCGGCGAAATCCACGGTTGTCATTGGCTGCCGGTTCCGGTCGCCGCGTCCACCAGCCGCTCGTTGCCACGCCGGCGAACTGGCCGCAAGCCAAATCCGGACCCTAGCTGGGCCCGGCGTCCGCCGGGCGCTCGAATATCCGTGGCAGGCGGGCTTCCAAATCAAACGAACGGCTCGCTAAGCCGGAAGAACCGCATGAGCCATGTCTTGCGCCCGCGCGGCGATCATTCGCCTCAGCTCGGGCAGGCACGATCCGCAATTTGTGCCGGCATTGAGTCGCTCGGAATTGGTCACCGTCCCGTCTTTTTCTCCCCAGGCTGCGGCGGGCAAAAGCACATGCGGGCCAGCGCCGATCGTATCGGTCGAGCGCACATTATCCGAAATGACGAGGAGATCGAGGCTGGTCAGTGCGCGCACATTTCATCGGCGCGCGGCAAGCTGACCGCCGGATTGGTGGTCCGCGCTCGCGGCGCCGCACTTTTTGGCGACGGCGGCAAGGTCTGGCGCGATTTGGCGCGCCGCGGCAAGCGCCGCTTCGAAACCTTTGGCATGCGCTCCGACAAAGGCGTGGTCAATAAACCCGCCATCGGCCAAGTGAATCAGAAGGCCGCAGAACAAAACACCGTCCATGCCGGGCTTAATCGTTAGCGCGAGATCGGCACTTTCGGTGGTCGCCGTGCCACGGACATCGATGGTGACCATGCGGGCGCCGCGTTGCTCCCGCGCGCGCACCATCCGTTGATAGAGAACCGGGTGGCACCAAGCCGCGTTCGATCCAACGAGTACCAGGAGATGTGCCTCGTCGAGGTCTTTATAGCAGCCCGGCACGGTATCCGACCCAAATGCCCGCTTGTGCCCGGCGACCGAGGAGGCCATGCAGAGGCGCGAATTTGTGTCGACATTGGCGGAGCCGATAAAGCCTTTCATCAGCTTGTTGGCGACGTAATAATCCTCGGTGAGCAATTGGCCCGAAAGATAGAACGCGACGGCGTCCGGACCATGCCTTTCGATGGTCCGCCACAGTTCTGCGGCAATGCGTTCGAGCGCGGCGTCCCATGTCGCGCGCGCGCCGTCCACCATCGGATGCAGGAGCCGCGTTTCGAGCCCCAAGGTCTCGCCGAGCGCGGCGCCCTTGGAACAGAGGCGGCCGAAATTCGCCGGGTGGCTTTTGTCGCCGGCGATGGCTGCCCCGCCGTCGCCATCAGGCGTTGCCACGACGCCGCAGCCGACGCCGCAATAAGGGCATGTCGTATGAACGCCCGGCGCCAGGGTGTGGGCATTCATCAGTAGACGTCCGTCTGATACCGATGTTGTGCCCGGAGGTCCTTCACGAAAGCCTTGGCGGAGGCCGCATCCATCTTGCCGTGTTCCGCGCAGATTTGAACGAGCGCCGCGTCGACATCTGGTGCCATGCGCTTGGCATCGCCGCAGACATAGAAATGGGCGCCCTTGCCGAGCCACGCCCAAAGATCGGCGCTATCCTCGCGCATCTTGTCCTGCACATAGACTTTCTTTTCGGCATCGCGCGACCAGGCGAGGGAGAGCTTGGCGAGCGTCCCCGCCGCCTGAAACCCGGACAGCTCGTCCTCGTAGAAAAAATCGGTGGCGCGCCGCCGGTGGCCGAAGAAGAGCCAGGCCGGACCTTTGGCCTTGGCGGCCATGCGTTCCTGTAAAAACGCCCGGAACGGTGCGACGCCTGTTCCCGGACCTACCATGACGATGGGCGTATCTCCGCTGGGAGGTAGCGCGAAATCATGCGCGCGCTGAATATAGGCCTTGACCTTGTCGCCGGGCCGCAAGGCCGCGCCCGCGAAGGTCGAGGCAACGCCAAGCCGTTCGCGCCCATTTATCGCATAGCGCACATGGTCGATGGTGAGCGCGACGCGCCCCGGTCCCGCCTTGTACGAAGAGGCGATTGAAAAGAGCCTCGGCTGCAGCGGGTCCAGGGCCTCGACGAAGGCCTCGGGATCGGGCCGGAGGCTAGGGAATTTTTCGATGGCCGCTAGCACATCGAGCGTCGCGGCGTCGCCGTCCGGGTCATCCCCTTTTGCCAAGGCTTTTGCCTTTGTCCGGGCGAGGCCGCCGGTGATGTAGGAGATAAGTTCGAACAGCATATCCGGCGCGAGCCCGAGCGAAACGTCTTCGCGAAGCACCTGGCGCAAGGTCTTTCCGGCGATGGGAAAATCGCGCGGCGCGCCAATTGCCGCGATGACCCGCGCGACGAGGCCTTCGTCGTTCATCGGAAAGATGCCGAAACTGTCGCCCGGTTGATAATCGAGATCCGCGTTCGAAATGTCGAACTCGACGTGATAGGTCGCCTTTTCCGACCCTTCGCGGTTGAGCCGTTTGCGGGCGACAAACACCGCCTCGGTCGGGGAATTTCGCGAACGCCCCGGACGGATATCGGCGTCGAGGGCCTTCGCGGCCGCCCTGGCGTCGGCTTTCGCCTTGGCCTCGTCCGCGTCGGTCGCACCGCCGCCCATTTCCTCGACGAGGGTTTTCAGCATGCGGGCGGTTTCCTTGGCGCCGGGCACACAGAGATTCAGGCGGTCTTCCGCCTGCGCCGCGATGGCGTTGGCATAGTCCTCGCAATTATAGCCGCATTGACCGCAGTCCTGCTGCCCCATCGCGGCCATCATGCGCCGCCGCAGAGGGCGGCCGTCGGCGAGCTTCATCCGCTCGCCGAGCGGCAAGGTTTGATCGTGCCAAGGTGCGCCATCGTCCTCTAATCCCGGCGCCGCTGCTGCCGGGGCAAGCGTGGCGGCAAGCGCCGCGCTCTCCGGCGCGGGGAGGGCGGTGCCGCCTTGCGAATCGGTCGACAAAAGGCCCGCGAAAAATCCATTGAGCCATGCGCGCTGTTCGGCGGAAAAAGGCGCATTCTCCGGAATCATGGGCACGACCTGCGGCGCGCGGGAGATTGCGTTCATGCGTCTTGTCCTTCGGCGAAGCTCTTGAGCACGGCAACCTCATGCCGCGCGGAAAAATCTTGAAAGCTCTCGGCGGCGCCGGTGCGATGCGAGAGATAGGCCTTGAGGAGACCTTCGACCCTCGTCGGCGCGTCCTCCGCTTTCACGTCGCGCAAAATCTCGCGCCCGATTGCACCCGTGGCACCAAAGCCACCGCCGGCGACAATGTGATAGCCGTCCACCGTATCGCCCTCCTCGTCGACGCTCACCCGCGCGGCGACGAGCCCGATGTCGCCTATGTAATGCTGCGCGCAGGAATTGGGACAGCCGGTCAAGTGGATATTGATCGGTTGATCGAGTTTTATCCGCGCCTCGCACCAATCTGCGATTTCCTCGGCGTGGGTTTTGGTATCGGCGGCTGAGAACCGGCAGCCGCGCGAGCCGGTGCAGGCGATGAGCCCGGCCCGGATCGACGATGCCCGCCATTCGAGGCCGGCCTTTTCCACCGCCGCTTTGGCCGGTTTCAAGTGCGCTTCGGAAATTCCCGAGATCAGAAGGTTCTGCCAAACCGTTAGGCGGATATCGCCGTCGCCATGGTCGTGCGCGATGGCGGCGAGCGCGCGCATTTGCGCGCAGCTCATCTTGCCGACGGGGAGCGCAACGCCGAAATAGAAAAGTCCCGGCTGCTTTTGCGGATGCGCGCCAATATGTGCCTGCCGGTCTTGCGCCGGGCGCGGCCGGATATGTTTTGCGTCGACGCGCGCAATCTGGCGGCCGAGGTGTTGCTCCACCTTGGCGAGAAAACCGTTGAGACCGCTTGCCTCGGCCGCATAGCGGTCGAGCACATATTTCAGCCTTGCCTTGGTCCGGTTGGTGCGGTCTCCCTCGGCAATGTAGACGCGCACGATCGCCTCGGCGACCTCGGCGGTTTCGCCGGGCTTGACGACGGCGCCGGTCTCGCGCGCCAGATCCCGGTGCCCGGTGATGCCGCCGACAACGAGCTTGAACCAGACGCCCGGCGCGACGCTCGCGCCGTCTTCGACCTCCACCGCCTGAAAGCCGATGTCATTGGTGTCCTCGAGCGTCGGAATCGCGCCACCGCCGTCGAACGCGACGTTGAACTTGCGGGGCAGACCGTAGAGCGTACGCTGATTTAAAATGTGGAAGTGCCAATCGCGGGCGTGCGGGCGCGTGTCGATCAGTGCGCGCGGATCGATCCCTGCCGTGGCGTCGCCGGTCACATTGCGGATGTTGTCGGCGCCCGCTCCGCGCGAGGTGAGGCCCAAATCCTGCGCCGCCTCGACGACATGGATTGCGTCCTTCGCCGCGACCTCCCGGAATTGCAGATTGGCGCGGGTGGTTACATGGGCATATCCGCCGCCGAATTTTTCGGCGAGTCCGGCGACCCCCGCGAACTGCCAATGCGACAGAATGCCATTGGGAATGCGCAGCCGGCACATGTAACTGTTTTGGGCAGGCGCGACATAGAAAAGACCGTAAAACCGCCACCGGAAATTATCGGCCGCCTTCGGATATTCGTCGCGCGCGGCCTGGCCACGCAGCTTATGATACGCATCGAAGGGATGCTCTTCACGTTTCCAGTTTTCCTGATCGACGAGTTTCTTGCCGGCCTTGATCGCTTCGTCCTGGGCCAAGAGATGCGGCGCGTCAGGACCCGTTGGAGTTGGCTCCGGCACGGCCTGTGGCGTATTGCCGGATCCCAAAAAACCATTGCCTCCCCGCGCCTGGATGCCGGAAACGAAACCTTCGAGATAGCGCTTTTGTTCGGGAGTGAAGTCGCCAGACATCGAAAGGCCTTACGCCGCTTGCGGGAGAGTGAGTGCCGGCCCGAAGGCGAGGACGTCGCGCCAATGCGATACATCGGCGCCGGAGCGAATCAGATCGAGATACCAATGGCCGTCCGCCGTATCCCCAAAAAGCACGGCGCCGGTCAGTCTCCCGTCACGCATCACGAGCTTTTTATAGCTTAGCGCGCCTTGATCTTCGAGCGTGATGACATCGCTCCCCGGACCCTCGATGAACTCGCCCGCCGAAAAGACGTTCACGCCGGAGACCCTCAAATTCGCCGCGAGCGTCGAACCGAGATAGGCCACGGTCCGGTCGCCCGCGAGGCGGCGCGCCAAAATCCTGGCCTGCTCGTTGGCCGGTTCGACGAGGACGTAGACGCAGCCACGATGCTCCGCGCATTCCCCAAGGGCGAAGATATTCGGGTCGCTGGTGGTAAGCCCGTCATCGACCATGATCCCGCCATTGACCGCCAGCCCCGCTTTACGGGCGAGTTCCGCGTTCGGCCTTATGCCGACCGCGCAGACCACGAAATCGGCAGGAAGGACGCGCGCGTCGGAGAGTTCAAGACCGGTGGCGCGATCTTCGCCCAAAACCCTTTTTGTGTCGGCGCCGAGCAGCACCTCGATGCCCTCGGCCTCGATCGCGCGCTTTAAAAGGAGCGCGGCTCGATCATCGAGCTGGCGCTCCATCAGGCGGCCCATCAAATAGACAAGCGCCACTTTCACGCCAGCCTTGGCAAGGCCATGAGCCGCCTCTATGCCGAGCAAGCCGCCGCCGATCACCGCCGCGCGGGCGCCCGGCCGCATCAAGGCACGCATCGCGCCGACATCGGCGAGATCGCGGAACGTAAGGACGTGTTGCAGATCCATTCCGGGCTTCGGCAACCTGACCGGTTGCGAGCCGGTCGCGAGCACGAGTTTCGAAAAGGTAAAGCGCTGGCCGTTCGCGAGCTGGCCATAAGTAGTCGTGACGCCGCGCCGGTTCCACCATCCGCGCGGCTTCAATTCGATCGCGGCCTCGCCAACTTCGCCCGAGAGCAGCGACGACAAAAGGATGCGGTTGTAGGAGAGCCGCGGCTCGGCTCCGATGACGATGACGCTGTAGCGGCCAAGCGCACGCTGCATCAGCTCATCGACGAAGCGGGTGGTGGCCATGCCGTGTCCGACGACAACGAGAGGTTCGCTCATGTGGTTACCCTCACCGGAAGGTCGAACCCAGCGGCGACCGGAGTCCCGGTCCCGTCGCGCCGGTCGAGGGTTTGGCATTCATGCGCAATCTCCGTCACTCCGCGCCCCCAGATCAGGGGGCGCACAAAAAAAGCCGCTGGCGGACCCCCACGTGTGGGACGGTCGGTCAGCGGCGTTGCTGGATGCCTAGGCCCGTCGTTGGACCCGGAATGGACCGCAGGGAGCCGATCCATTGACAATTTTACGCAAGCCTCGTGCCAACAACGAAGCCGTTTTCCTTCCCGCGGCGGCCCGCGGCCCTGCCTTTCTCAGCCGGCTAGCGAATAGCGAGGCGCCAGGTTGGCGAAATATTGCCCGCGCTGCGCATCTATTGTGCAACGCAAGCGTCGATCACCTTGGCGCTTGGCTTTCAATGCCACGAGGTAAGACGCAATATCGTTTGACGAAAACGCGGGACCGTCGAAGGCAACCGGAGTGGCTGCGGGACGGGAGATCGCCGTTTCCAGCTCTTTCTTGAGCTTGGCGAAGGCATTGAAACGGCTGATTGTCATATCGAGAATCGTTTTTACGCGGTCCTTGTGGAGGCCGTCGACGATATAGGCGGAGACTCCGGCGTCGATCGTTGCAGCGTCGGACCGGTCGACGAACATGGCGACGGGCCGCGCGACCGAGCGGCTCACCTTGAACATTTGTTCGAGAACGTCGCGGCTCGGACTTTCGAGATCGATGAGGATGACGTCGGGATCGATCGCCCGGATCC
>DATARJ010000180.1:0-5021 GCA_036264205.1 Methylocella sp. | reverse complement strand
CCGCGACTAGCAGTCGAGTTTTACGCGTCTGCTCACTGCTGAAATTATACTCCGCACGGCCCGATCCATCATCCGGATTCTTGGCAAATTGCTAGCATTCACGACTGATTCGGTGAGCCACGCATGCAAATTGCCGTCATTTGTGAAATCCGGGCCAAATGTATGTTTCCTCTAGAGGGGGCAATAGACCGAGCGCGTCGTCCTCTTTTAATGACGTCCCGGTGCGCCGGATCGTCCGAGCAAGCGCCATGATCGCGAGGATGCGCCGCCTCGCCGCGTCCAAGGAAAGGCCGTGGCCGCCGATATTCGAGACGCAATTGCGTTCGGCATCCTTGGTCACGCCCGGCTTCGGGTCGAACGTAATATAGGCGCCGATAGTGTCGCGGGAAGAGAGGCCCGGACGCTCGCCGATGAGCACGACGGCAAGGTCGGCGCCTTGCCTCGCCGCGATCTCGTCGCCCAGTGCGACGCGCGCCTGAAGTGCCACGACCGGAGGGGCAAAACCGAAATTTTGCGCGGTCAGCAGCATTTTGCACAACTGCGCCGCTTGCACCTGTACCGCGCCGGCGGAAAGCCCGTCGGCGATGACGATCGTGGCATCATACCTGCCTGGCGAGAGCGCCCCCGCAAAGTCGTGCCCGAGGCGGCGGCCAAGATCCGGCCGCTGCAGAAAAGTTGCGCGGTCGTGGGCCTCGCTTCGCACGACAATGGGGCGCCAGTCCGCGAGCTCGGCGATTAGCGCGGCGGGATCGAGATTTGCCTTGACCGCATCGCGGGCGCGGGCATGCGCGAGTTCGAATTCGAGCACGCGGCACGTGGGCAGGCCGTTGCCGGCGCGGCCGAGCGCGATCCGGGCGGGCGTCGCGCGGCGCAGATAATCCCAGAAATCTCCGGTCGGTAGGGTCATCGCGGCGCCGCCACTAGGAGACGCGCGGCGCCTCCCGAAGGAGTTGGCCGCACCCGCGCACTCGCATCCATGATCCCGAAGGCTTTGAGCCACGCCTCGAACTCCGGCGCCGGCCGCAGGCCCAGCACCGAGCGCGCATAGAGCGCGTCATGGTAGGAGGTCGATTGATAGCCGAGCATGATGTCGTCGGCGCCGGGAACTCCCATAATATAGTTGCAGCCGGCGACGCAAAGAAGCGTGAGGAGATTGTCCATGTCGTCTTGATCCGCCTCGGCGTGGTTGGTGTAGCAGACATCGACACCCATCGGCAGGCCCATCAGCTTGCCACAGAAATGGTCCTCGAGACCGGCGCGGATGATTTCCTTGCCGTCGTACAGGTATTCCGGGCCGATAAAGCCGACGACCGTATTGACGAGCAAAGGCGCGTAACGCCGCGCAACCGCATAGGCCCGTGCTTCCATTGTTTGTTGATCAACGCCGTAATGCGCTTGCGCCGACAACGCCGCGCCCTGGCCGGTTTCGAAATACATGAGATTGGCGCCAGGCGGAGCGCGGTGCAACGACTGGACGCCGGAATAGGCTTCGTCGAGTAAAGCGAGATTCACGCCGAACGCGCGGTTGGCCGCCTCGGATCCGGCAATCGACTGAAAAACTAGATCGACCGGACCTTCCCGCTCCATGACCTGCATGGTTGTCGTCACGTGGGCGAGCACGCAGGATTGGATGGGAATTTCGAAGCGCAAACGCAGCTCCTCGATCCGTTCGAGAAGAGCCAAGGCCTGCTTGGCGCTGTCCGATGCCGGATTGATCCCGATGCACGCGTCGCCGCAGCCATACATGAGGCCATCGAGGATGGACGCGCCGATGCCCGCGAGATCGTCGGCCGGGTGATTGGGCTGGATGCGCACGCAGAGGCAGCCTGGCAAACCGATCGTGGTGCGAAACTGCGTGACCACAGAAATCTTTTTCGCAACCGCGATCAAATCCTGGTTACGCATGAGTTTCGACACCCCCGCCGCCATTTCCGGTACGATGCCCGGCGCGAGGCGGGCCAGCGTTTCGGGGGTTGCCGCATCGGACAGCAGAAAATCGCGAAACTCCCCGGTGGTCATTGCGGCGATGGGCGCAAAGGCCCGTTTGTCGTGCGTATCGAGAATGAGCCGTGTCACCTCGTCCGTTTCGTAAGGCACAAGGGGGTCGTCGAGAAAGCGCGCAAGCGGCAAATCGGCCAGGGCCATGCGCGCGGCGACGCGCTCTTCGCCGCTTTCCGCGGCAACACCGGCGAGGCGGTCGCCGGCGCGATCCGGCGAGGCGCGCGCAAGAAGCATGCGTAAATCCGCGAAGACATAATGCGTGCCGCCGGCATTGCATCCATAAGGCATTAGACTTGAGACTTCCCGTTCACTAAGTCGTCATAATTTCCAATCTAGAGTAAGCCGGATCGAACCGATAGGCCCGCTGCTTGCAGCCGGAACCGCTTCGCCTCACACTACCCCCGTCGGGATCGGCCAGGGGCCTCCGCCGGACTGGTCACGCGAACTTGAAATTGAATTAGCAACCTTTACCGCTGCCAAACATTACCTATATCAAAGGTAGACAGTAATTTTTGAGAGAGGAACGATGAGCGCTTCAATGGAATCTTCCAAGAAATCGTCGGTTTCGACGCGGGGCTTCGCCTCCATGGATCCCGAGAAGCAGCGGGCGATCGCGCGCAAGGGCGGTGAGAGTGTGCCGCACGAAAAGCGGAGTTTTTCGCAAAACCCGGCGTTGGCGGCCGAAGCCGGGCGCAAGGGCGGTCAAAGCGTGAATCCCAACAAGCGCAGCTTTTCGCGCAATCACACGCTTGCATCCGAGGCCGGCCGCAAGGGGGGGCATGCCTCGCATGGCGGCCCGAAAAAACCCGCAATCGAGGGCTGAGAGCAGAAGTCACAAACGCGGCGGCGGGTTCCGCTCGCCGCGTTTTTTATAATTTCTTCAGGATGAGGCTTTTGCCTTCCTTTGGGTCTTTTTTCCAGGTGCCGTCGGGTTGCGCGTCGAGATAGGTTTTATGCCCCTTGCGCGCGGTCAACACAAGGCGGCCGTTGACGATTTGCCAGCCGGCCGGATCGAAAATCACGATCCCCTGGTCGCGACAACCGGGAGCGAGAGAAGCCTTTTCCCTGCCCGGCTCCTTCCCTCGTTTGCCCAACGTCAGCATACATCCGGTATCCTTGCCGCCGTCGCGCAAGATGGAGTAACGCCCGGCCGCGTCGACCGGCGCGGCCGCCCGCGCGCCGGCGCATATAAATACGCTCGTCGCAAGAACCCGCCAGCCGTGCCCCCAACGCATGTTTGGCACTTGGAAACCCTTTCACGCCGCTGTCGGCGATCACCATGCTCCGAATCGGACAATAGCCTAAATCTGGTCGGGAAGCATGTGAAGAAAGCGTCATTTCGGCGCGGAAACCCGCGCGGGCAACTGTTGGCGTGGCAATAGCGTTTGCCCGCGATCCTGATATGATGTCGCCTTGGGCGATGCGATTCGCTGGCTTTCGAGCCATGAAAGCGGCGGATTTACGAGGTGTTCTAAATTTTTGTTAGTGATCGTGGTTGCTGAAATGGCTGATTTCACGGGGAAAGCGCGTGCGCCGCTTGTTACTCTCGGTCTTGTTTGGGCGCTGGTTGCCGGCCCCGGCATGGTTTCGGCTTGCGCCGATGAATTCCGGGCGCGCTACAAGGTGAGCCTCATCGGCTTTCCTATTGGCGAGGCAGCGGCCGCGGGGTCACTCGGTCCGGCAAGCTACAGGATCGATCTCAATGCCAAGCTGACGGGCGTCGCGGCGATGGTCGCGAATGTCAAGCTGGCGCTCGCCGCGACCGGTGCTATGCGCAGAGGCGGCGTTGCGCCTTCCACGTATGCTACGACGTCCGCCAACTCCCAAGGGAGCCGGACGGTGCGCATGTCGCTCGATGCCGGAAACGTCAAGGCCGTGGAGATCTTTCCGCCTTTCGAAGACAAGGAAGGAAGAGTGCCAGTCACCGCGGCGAACAAGCGCAACATTCTCGATCCGGCGACCGCCCTGATCATGGCGGTTCCCGAGGGCCAACCTCTGGTCGGTCCCGCCGCGTGCAACCGGACGATCCCGGTCTACGACGGCTATGTTCGATTCGATGTCACGCTCCACTATGTTGGCGAAAGACATGTGGCAGTCGAGGGATACTCCGGTCCGGTTTCGGTCTGCGCCGCGCGCTATTCGCCCGTCGCCGGTCACAAGCGGGACTCCAAATCGACAAAATTCATGGCCGAAAACAGGGACATCGAGGCTTGGCTCGCGCCGATCGAACGCGCGCATGTCGTCGTGCCCTTCCATGTCGCACTGATGACCTTGGCCGGCACCGCTGTGGTCGATGCCATCCAATTTTCGGTCGAGCCTTCGGACCTGACGGCAATCACCACGCATTGATGAAGCGGCGGCGCGGCATCAAATGAGAGAGCCCACTGCCATGATCACGCTCTACACGTTTGGGCCGTACTTCGGGCTTCCCGATGGCAATCCTTTCGGCCATGCTGCTCTTGAAGTTCGCTGGTCTTGTTTATAGCGAAGATCGCGGCGGCTATGGCAAGGCACCAAAAGGCAAGCTGCCTTACATCAATGACGGCGGCCTGATCGTTGCCGATTCGACGTTCATCCGCTTTCACATCGAGAAAAAATACGGTTTCGATTTCGACGCCGGGCTCGACGCAGCGCAAAAGGCGACCGCTTGGACCGTCGAAAAAATGTGCGAAGAGCATCTCTATTGGGCCTTGGTGGCATCGCGCTGGATCGACGATGCCAATTTTGCCAAGGGACCGGCCCAATTCTTCAAGGTCGTGCCGATGCCGTTCCGGCCGATCGTGCAGCGCCTGATTCGCCGCAAAGTCAAGAACACACTAAAATTGCAAGGATTTTGGCGCCATACCCAGGCGAGCAAGCTGAGCTCGCGATTGCCGACATCAAGGCCCTTGCCACCCTTGTCGGAGACAAAGCTTTTGTGCTGGGCGAAAAGCCCTGCGGGGCGGATGCAACGGTCTTCGCCTTCGTCGCGAGTTCCTTACGCCGTTGTTCGAAACGCCGATCCGTACGGCGGCGGAACG
>DATARJ010000136.1:0-7584 GCA_036264205.1 Methylocella sp. | reverse complement strand
CATTATCTACGCGCCTGCCGTGCCGACGAAAATCACTTTTCGAGCCTGCCGCCAGGCCGTTTCCTGATGCCGGGTGACCTTGACGGCTCTCCTGCTCTTACGTTCGTGCCGCTCGCCGTCGAGGAAGGCGCGATCTACCCGCCGGGCTCGTTCGCCGCCATGATGGAACGGCGTTACGAGGCCTATAAGGCGCATATCGTCACACCGTTTTTTCGCGATCATTTCGCAAGGCTCGACCGCCAGATCGTCCTCGTCGACGCGCTTGCCGCATTGAACGCGGGACCGGCCGCGATGCGCGACCTCGAAACTGCCCTAACCGATGTTCTCGCCGCTTTTCGCGTGGGGCGCGGCAATCTGCTGTCAGCCTTGTTTCGGCCGAAGATCGACAAGATTCTGTTCGCCGCGACAAAGGCCGATCATTTGCACCACACAAGCCACGACCGGCTCGAGGCGATCTTGCGGCATCTCACCAAACGAGCCATCGCCCGTGTCGAATCGGTTGGCGCCGAGGTCGATGTCATCGCGCTCTCAGCGGTTAGGGCAACGCGCGAGGGCATGGTCGGCGCCCCCGATGAGCCCACGCTTGAAGCCGTCATCGGCACGCCACTCGAAGGCGAGCGGATCGGCGGTGAGATTTTCGATGGACAGGCGGAGGCGGCGATCTATCCCGGAGAACTCCCCATTGATCCCGAAGCGGTGTTTGGCGGCGCACCCCGCATCGAGCCCAATGAAATCGACTACCGTTTCGTTCGTTTCCGCCCTCCCTTCCCGGTCCGAGCACAGGACGACTCGCTGCTGCCGCCACCCCATATACGGCTCGACCGCGCGCTGCAGTTTCTCCTTGGCGACCGGCTCGGCTAATGTCCTCGACAAAGGCGCGTTTTGATGATTGAGCAGACAAGAGTTTTGCCAATTCGCTGTAACCACGAAGCGCTGAAACAAGGGATGAACGAGGTCTTGCGTGGCCGTTGAACCCAAACCCCGCCCCCGCGCGTTCCGTCTCGGCGCGATGACCCCAGAGCCCGGCGCCGCGGCCCCGAAAGAGGCGATGGTGATCGAAACCACAGCCGATCCCTACGAGCTCGAGGCCGAGGCTTTTCTGGCCGGTCGTGATGCTGGTGAAGAGGCGGTCGAGGCCGCCCAGAAACAAGGCGTCGTGGCGCGCTCTCTGTTGTCTTGGGGTGGTCTTTTCTGGTCGGCCACGGGCGCCCTCGTTTCGCTCGGTTTCGGGCTTTGGCTGACCCGCCTCATCGACGAACTTTTCGCTTGGTCGCGGGCCCTCGGCGTCGTTGGTCTTGCACTCGCGGGCGCGGCCGGAACCGCCCTTTTCGTTCTCGCTATGCGGGAAATTGGCGGTATTCTCCGCCAGCGCCATATCGCGGAGCTTCATATTGGGCTCGCCCGTGCGCGGGAAAAGGACGATTTCAAAGAGGCTCGGCGCCTCGTTAGGGATCTTTCCGCTCTTTACTCCACAAGGGCCGATACGGCTCGCGCGCGCTCTCAATTACGCAAAGTTGCGCGTGACATCGTCGACGGGCGCGATCTCATCGACATTGCCGAGCGCACGCTTGTCGAGCCGCTCGACTTGGACGTGCGGCGCGAAATCGCGAGCGCGGCCAAAAGGGTTTCCATGGTGACGGCGCTTGCGCCGCGCGCGATCATCGACGTCGTCTTCGTCGGGGCGCAGGCGATAAGGCTCATCCGGCGCATCGCGGTGATCTACGGCGGCCGGCCGGGTTTGCTCGGCTTTCTGAAACTCTTGCGCTCGATTGCCGCGCATATCGCGATCACCGGCGGGATGGCGGTCGGCGACAGCCTCATCCAACAATTCGTCGGCCACGGGATCGCCGCGAAATTGTCGGCCCGCCTCGGCGAAGGCGTGCTAAACGGCCTTTTGACGGCACGCGTGGGCCTTTCCGCCATGGCCGTCTGCCGCCCACTGCCATTTGGGAGCGGAAAGGCGCCAAGAGTCGGCGATGTCGCGCCCTTTTTGTTCAAGCCACAGAACAAGGGTTGACGGAAACGAAGAGTGATTTCCGGCGTGCGTGGGAAATACCCTGACGGGTCGGCAGCGCCGAAAACGAATTCGGGTTGCCGATTTGCGCCTCAGTCAGCGGATGTCGGCGCCGCCGATCTCCAAGAGCGCGCCGCTTCCGTCGCCCTTGAAAGGAACCAGATACACATTCAATTTCACGGCTCCGCCACTGGCCAGCTCCTTGGGGAGCGGAAGGCCGAAGCGCTGCGCTTTGGATGGGTCGGCTGCTTTGAATTCGGCATTCGGAAAGATACCGAAGCGGCCGATCTCCTGCTCCTCCCCATCCTTTTGGACCTTCACGACAGCTTGGACAGCACCATCGTGCGGCGGCCGGAAGGCCGTCACCCTGATGATCACGCGAGGGGACTGGCTCGCCACGCCCTGGTCAGCCCGGGGCGCCGCCGTGGCAGTGACCGCAGCGGGGCCGGCGACCGTCGCAACTCGTGGGCTATCCTGCGCCGCGACGGAGCTCGGAGACATTAGTGCAACCATCCACCCACACGCCGCGCCAACTAAGCATGACCGGCGATTACCCATACCATTCGTCCCTACACAATACGGCGCCCGGTGCCCTGATATGGGCTCAGGCGGAGACGAAGGCAACTTCGATCCGGCCTGGCGCGGCCGTACCGGGTGGACCGGCGGTTGACTTGTTCGGCACCGGCAGAATTTGAATCCGGATGCGGCCGGTAAGCTCCGTCGCGGTGCCGTAAACGCGTTTAATCGCGCGTGTCAGATCGAGGACGATCGACGGCCTCGCCGCGGGCTTGCCGCCATGGCCTTCATGATCCCCGAAAATTCCGAATGTGCCTATGTAATGAGGATCGGAAATGGGCGTACCCTGCGAGAGATAGTCGCAATCGATGAACACACGGTACAGCGTGTTCTTGTGCTGCGTGACCGCGACGTCGCGAATAAAAGCAAGCGCGCGTGTGCCCGAGGCGGCCTGTTCCCGAGCCACGTTGAAATCGAGCAGCTCGCTGCCGCTGCCGGTCGGCGGACGCCGGGCGACCGCGAGCAAGAGATCGCGATCGACCTCGACCGCAATGTCAAGAGGCTTGGCCGCCGTTGCCGTCGCCTGCTGGGCGTTTGGCGCGGTGAAGGTCTTTATCCCAGCGGCGCTACTCACGTTGGGTGTCGCGTAAAGGGTCTTGATCTTGTCCCCTAGCGCCAGGACGGTCGGCGCCACCGCTGCGGCGGGCGGCGGCGCGAGCCCGTAGGTATAGCCAAGAGTTTCAGGGATATACGTGTCCGAGACCCTGGGAGAATAGAATGATCCGTCCGGATTGTAGAAATTGTTTTGGAACGTCATATCGGTCCAGAGCGGGTCGTTGGAATTCGGGTTATTGATGTTCCACACTGCCCAGATCCGGTCGATGTTGCAATGATGCATCATGAAGATCGGATCGAGCGCCGACTGGGTGCCGCCCATGAGCCCGCCCACGATGTTGTGAACGTTATTATGCGGCGTTGCTTCAAGAGTGCCAGAAACGCCGCAGTTTTGGCAGTTAATCCAGGATTGGTCGAGAGAGTCCTGACCGCTTGGCCGGCTCGTTCCGAAAGTCTCGTAGGGCGTCTCGCCGAGGATCGTGGCGATGACACCTTGACCGACGATCTCGTCGGGGAGCGAATCGGTTGGCGACATCGACCTCTGCGATTCATACAGCGGATTGGGTTTGCCATTCCACGTCGGCTGAGTGAACGCCGCGGGCAGCTGACGGTCGGCGGTCCAGTCCCAATAAGGCAGCGCGAAGTCGGTGTGCCCAGTCAGCTGCCGCACCGTCCGCTCGTACATGAGCAGAAATGCCCGGTGCCAGGGAAGAAAGTACCAGTTGCCGTGCGGACACAGGTTGAATGCGTTGGCGTTCCCGTGAATGGCGGCGAAGTTCGCCCAGCTGATAGGTCCTTTCGCTGGCGCCTGCTTCAATTGCGCGACGCCGTCTCGCCAAGCCTGAACGATCGGATCATTCAATTGCAGATCGCCAAGCGAACGCCGCTGCGGCGGCTGCCCTTGCGCGAGCGCAACGACGCTCGGTATCTGCGTTGCAATGACGCCTGCTCCGAAGGCGCAACCCTGAAGTAAGACATTTCGACGTGAAACCGCCATGGCACCCTCCCAATTATGACTTGATAAATATTGGACTTCAAATGGATGTCGGATTTCGACTTACATCCGGCGGCACGAATTTTTGACTCGCAAGCCGCTCTTGTCAAGGACGCGCCCAGACCACTCCCGCCGCCACGGGATTTTTCATTACGCGCTACATGGAAAGCCCGCGCGTTCCAGTTACGCTGGCCTAACTGCGTAAGGCCGGCCTGAAATTCGACCTTATGACGACATCGTTCGTCACGGCCTAACCTCGGCTTAAGCGCTTCTCGCCACGCGCGGCAAAACGCCGGGCAATAAGATGGTCGAGGGAGAAAATTCCCGGCCCGCGGGCGATAACGACGAGGAAGCAGGTCGCCCAGACGCCGTGGGTCGGCCAGGCATCGGGATAGACGAAAATTTCGATGACCGCGGTCATGCCGAGAAGGGCCAGCGCGGACAGGCGGCTGGCGAGGCCTATGACCAGCAGTACCGGAAAGAAATGCTCGCTGAAGGCAGCGATGTTCGCGGCGAGCGCGGGATCGATCAGCGGCAGCTTATATTCGTCGCGAAACAACGCAATCGCATTGTCCGTCACGTGAAAGCCTTCGACCTTGGTCTGCCCCGACCTCCAGAACACGGCGGCCGGAAAAATCCGGGCCGCGAGCGAAATCAGGGATTGCGGAATTTTGTCCAAAACGGCGGCGGCGCTGCGCATTGCGCGAATCAACGCCGAGGGGTTTTCCGCGTGAGTCTCGAGGGATCGTATCATGGCAACGCATCCTCGTCGGGTTGATTGGTCATTTCGATCGCGAGCCCCGCGAATAACGCCGCGAGATTGGCGGCAAGATCGAAGCTGGCGTTTGCGGCGAGCGCCGCCGCGGCCGCCTCTCCAAGCGGATTTCCAGCGGCGAGGTTTTGCAAAAAAGTCTTGGCACCGGGGGGCAGGCTGCGAACCTCGACATTGAAGCCGGGGCGCGAAACAAGCGCATCCTCGCCGCGCCAATCGGTGATGGGCGCAAGGTCGATTTCGCCGGAATTCATCGCCCAGATCGTAACGACCGGATAGTCCGACGCGACGATGTCAACCGAGGGGTGCAGAATGAACCGCATGCCCGCCATGGCCTCGGGGAGGCTGCCGGAGAGCGCGGCGCGCGTCAGAGGGTTTGCGTCGGCGGCGTGATAGGCGCGCGTGCGGACCGCTTCAAGCCTTGCCACATCGGCGAGATAGGGCACTTCCCGCGCCGGTTCGAAGTCCGCCAAGAAAGCCGGAAACGCATCGCCATAAAACATCATCAGGGGCGAGCGCGGCGGCTGCGTGGCGGCGAACAATTTCGCGGCGCCCTTGAAGAAATCCCCGCCGACGATTTTGCGCGTCGCCGGAAAGCGCGCTTCCAACGCGCTGACGAGGCCCACCACGACATTGTTGCGATAGACCGCGAAGCGCTCTCGCGGCGCATCCGAATTGTATGAGGTCACGCCGTAAGGGACGGCCAAATCCAGGTCGCGCAGCGCGCGGGCGAAATCGCTTTGGCAGGTTTGCATGGCGCCGCCGGGCTCCTTCAGGCTGCGTCCGACGCAACGCGGTGAGAGCCCGCCCGGTCGAGGCGGCCCTGCGCGGCAAGTGCCTCGGCGAGCAGGACCGCCCAGTCCGGCACGTCGTTGTCCCATTCGATCAGCGTCGGAAGCGGCCCGGCACGGGCGATCACGTTGTCGAACAAGGCAAGGACATCCTCGACGACGGGCGACCCATGCGCATCGATGCATAGCGGCGACCCTTGGCCGTCCATGGTTTCGAAATGACCGGCAAGATGAATCTCGCCGACGAGGTCGAGAGGAAAAGCTTCGAGATAGGCGCTCGCGCTAGTTGCGTGGTTGCGCGCCGTAACGAAAACGTTATTGACGTCGAGCAGCAGTCCGCAACCGGTCGCCCGCGCGATCGCGGCTAGAAACTCTGTCTCAGGGATCGTGCTCTGTTCGAAGCGCACATAGGTCGCGGGGTTTTCGAGGAGCAGGCGGCGCCCGAGCGCGGTCTGCGCTTCGTCGATATGGTCGATCACCGAACGCAAATTTGGCTTTGTATATGGCAACGGCAGGAGATCGTTGAAAAAAATTCCGGCGTGCGAGGACCATGCCAGATGTTCCGAAAAGCATTCCGGCTGGTAGCGGTCGCAAAGCTGCTTCAGCCGGGCAAGATGCGCGCGATCGAGCGGCTCCGTTGAACCGATGTTGAGGCCGACGGCATGCAAGGAAAGCGCGTAATGTTCCCGCAGAAACCTCAACTGCGCATGGGGGGTGCCGCCCCCGCCCATATAATTTTCGGCATGGACCTCGAAAAAGCCGAGCGGTTGCGGCGCGGCGGAAATGGCGGCGAAATGCTCGGGCTTAAAGCTCGCGCCGGCGCGCAAGGGAAGCTGCGAAACGCGCATGGATTTTTCTCCTTAAACCGCCTTCGAGCGCGTGTCTCGGTGAGGCAAAAAAGGGCGCGCGGATGCCGCGCGCCCATCGCAATTCAAGACTTTTTGGGTTTTAGCGAACCCATGCCGTTCGGGGTCTTCATCGTTTCGCACGTTCCTTTCGGCACGTATTTCCAGATTGTGCCGTCGTAATCGACCTTCGATGTCCCGGCGCAGCTGGTGCCCGCTCCCGCCGCGCAATCATTTTGTCCTTTCAGCGCGACCCCATAGCACTTTTCCTTCCCTGGCTTGTCGCCGCCCATCTCGCCGGCGGCAAGGGCGGCAACGGGCCCCGAAAGAAGCGCGAACGCGGCGGCCAGCGTGGCGGCGGTGAGCTCGGTTTTTGTGATCATGATTGGTTCCTTTATCCAAACAACTCTACTTCGTGGCGCGGGAGTAACGATCCCGTTTCGCCCCCCGATCCTACGCCTTCTTCTTCGCGATATCGAGAGCCCGCGTTACACCAAGCCTATGTTGGATGATGAAAACATTCAGCGCGGCGACCTGTCGCCCAGTGCGCGCGGCGCCTGGGCCGGGGAGGTCGGCACAAGCGGAAGACTCAGACCGCCATGAGTCAATCTAGGGCGGCAGGGCGCGGGAGAGAGTGCTTTCAGCAAAGCCGCAGCCAATATCGAGAGCGTTTTGGCCGGGTTCGATCGAGGGTTGCGCCGCGATATGCCGCTTTTTGGCGAGCTGCGCTCCTCCGAGAGTGAATCAAAATTTAATGGAACGATTTCCGCCAAACCTGTGTTTCGCCCTCGGTTGGATCTTCACCGGCGCTGAGGCGAGACCGTTCATTCGCAATTCAGGCGCCCGGTGGCGAAAACGGTCTTCTGGCAGGAGAAAGAGTATGAAACGCTTCGGTATATTGGTGGCCTCGGCCGCGCTGGGCGCGACGCTGGCCGCGAGCGGTCCCGCCTTGGCATTCCGTGGCGGGGGCGGTGGTTTCGGCGGCGGCGGTTTCCACGGTGGTGGCTTTGGCGGCGGCGGTTTCCACGGTGGTGGCT
>DATARJ010000102.1:0-2464 GCA_036264205.1 Methylocella sp. | reverse complement strand
TATAAGCGGCTGCTTAAAGAATTTCAAAGCCGCGGAAAGTTAATCCGCGCATTCTACTATACGGCGTTGGTGGACGATCAGGAATATTCCTCGATCCGGCCGCTCGTCGATTGGCTCGATTATAATGGCTTCGCCGTGGTGACCAAGCCGACAAAGGAGTTCGTGGATTCCCTCGGCCGGCGCAAGGTCAAGGGAAATATGGACATCGAACTGGCCGTGGACGCCATGGAAATGGCCGACCACATCGACCACCTCGTGCTCTTCTCCGGTGATGGCGACTTCCGCTCCTTGGTCGAGGCGGTGCAGCGCAAGGGGGTCCGCGTTTCCGTCGTTTCGACGAATGCGACGCAACCCTCCATGGTGGCCGATGAATTGCGCCGTCAGGCGGACGAATTCATTGACCTTACTCTTCTCGCCCCGAAAATCGGCCGCGACCCCGTCGACCGGCCCGATCGCTCGCAAAAGCCGCAAGACCGGCGTCCAACGCCGGTGGGCAATTTCGATCCGGCGCTGGCCGAGGATCGCTCGTAAAATCGTTCCGCGCGAAGTCAACTGAGGTGAGTGGGCAAACCATCGTGGCGGCGTCCCAGCAACGCCCACTCGCCCGCGAGCCGGACCCGGACTGTTCGCTTTGCCCGCGCCTCGCAACGTTTCGCGATTCTCTCCGGGTAGCGCAGCCAGGATGGCACAACGCGCCGGTTCCGGCTTTCGGAGCACTTGACGCGCGTTTGCTGGTGGTTGGCCTCGCGCCTGGCCTGCGCGGTGCCAACCGCACGGGGCGGCCCTTTACCGGCGATTATGCCGGCGAACTTCTCTATGAGACCCTGATCGAATTCGGCTTTGCCACGGGCACTTACGCTGCGTCCATCGACGATGGCCTGCGGCTCGTCTCATGCGTGATCACCAATGCCGTGCGCTGCGTGCCGCCGCAAAACAAACCGATGCCCTCAGAAATCAAGAGCTGCCGTCCGTTTCTCGCGGCAACGATTGCGGCCTTGCCGGATCTATGCGCGATTGTCGCCCTCGGCCGGATCGCCCATGAGTCGGTCATCCATGCCTTCGGCCTGAAGCCGGCCGCGTTTCCCTTCGCGCATGGCGCCGAACATGTCTTGGTTGCAGGCGAAACGGCGCGCCATCGCTTTCGAGTGGGCGCAGGGGTGATTTCGCTCGTCGACAGTTATCATTGCTCCCGCTACAACACCAATACCGGCGTGCTGACCGAAGAAATGTTCCGCGCTGTTTTCGCCAAGGTCCGCGCAAGGTTTTGAGGTTTTATATCTCCGCGAAGTGGACGGGCCGAGACTTCGCCAAGCGGCGGCGATTTGTGAAGGCAGCCTTTGCGCACGGACTCCGAACCTGAGGGGAGCAGCAAGAAACGGAACCTTGCCGCCGATCGCGGCGATCGATTTTCCGGACCGCCGAAGCAGTTGGCTGCGGCGCCGGATCGCCGCTGTCGGCTTGCCAAAATTACGGCGGCCTCGGTGCTTGCGCATGGCTGTCTATTGCTCGCGTTCGTCCTTCTTGACGAGGGCCCCTCCGTGCCCGCACGCGAAATTCCGGTCGAGGTGGTGACCGAACCCGCGCCGCCAGAGAAACGACCGGCAGCGCAGGCAGAAGCAACGCGGGCTCCGAGCCGCGAGCCTCGGCAAAGGCCGAAGACGGAGACAAATCCCAAGCCCGCGAACGAGGCGATGTCCGGTCCAAATCCCGGGACAAACCGCGCCGAGCCGCAACCGTCTGCGACGCACGCACCCGAGGCACGTGCGAAGCTGGCACGCAATGATACAGCCGAACGCCGCACGGCAAGGCTGGCCGGCGGGCCGCGCCAGAACGGAGGAAGCGAATACCGGCGGCCGCTGCAAACCGGCTTTGCGCTACCCTTCGATTCGGGGCCAGATAGTTTTCGCGCGGTCGCGTTGCCCGTGGTCTCCGAAAGCGGCGGCGAAGCGGTGCGCTACAGTTTCCTTGTCGGCGGGATGCTGGAACGGGTGAAACGTTATCCAGAGACCGCGCGCCAACGCCGGGCTAAGGGGATTGCGATTATCGGGTTTCATCTCGACGAAGCGGGCCAGATCGCGTCGGTTTCCCTGCTGCGGTCGAGCGGCGAAGCCGATCTCGACGCCGAAAGCGTGGCCCTCGTCAATCGCGCCGCTCCCTTCCCGCCGCCGCCGCCCGGCGCGCAAGATTCCTTTGCGATCGAAGTTGCCTTCGGCATGGGAAGTTGAGTTCCGCGTTTTACCGCCTCGACGAGCGAGATCGGACCCGTCGCTCAGCCAACCCGCGGCATTTGAGCCACAGCACGCCAAAATCGGCGAAGCGTTTCGAACCGAGATTGCTTAAGCCACAGCGCCTCGGCATGCCCTGGACCGAGGAAAGATTTGACCGCGGCGCGCGGCAATCCTCTTTGTGCGTCGCAACACAGGCTATACCTTTCGTAAACCTTACTAGAACTTTGCGATTTACA
>DATARJ010000069.1:0-3380 GCA_036264205.1 Methylocella sp. | reverse complement strand
ATTACGCCTTCCGGCCAGGGGCCGTGGCCGCTTTCACTGTTGATGTGGCCTGAAAATCCGGCGTCGGCGAGCTCCGCGCCAAGCGCGCGCGCCAAATCCTCGCTGTCGGCAAAAGAGGAAAAAGGATCGTTGCGGCTCGCGATCACAAGGGTTGGGAAAGGAAGCGGTTCGCCCGGCACGGTAAGGAAAGCCAGATCGAGCGCATCGAGCCCCGCGAGAACTTTTGCGGAAGGCGGGGCGACCAGAAAGGCGCCCTTGACCTTGCCGCTGCTTTGTCCTTTTGCCAGAAACGGAGCGGCATGCACGGCCGCGAGCACGCCGAGACGATGAGCCACGAGAACGACCGGACGCGCCGCAAATCTCGGCGCCAACCGCGCAACCCTTGCCTTGACTTTACGCCTCTCTAATGCAACAGCGATTCGACCGCGCTTTGTAAAGAATGTTCATGCCATCTTGCCGATTCGACGTGCTGGGCCTTGGCAATGCCATCGTCGATGTCATCAGCCTGACTGGCGACGATTTTCTTGCCGCGCAGGGACTGCGCAAGGGCATGATG
Organism: Methylocella sp.; assembly: GCA_036264205.1. GTDB lineage: Bacteria > Pseudomonadota > Alphaproteobacteria > Rhizobiales > Beijerinckiaceae > Methylocapsa. Next base: position 2,824 of record DATARJ010000069.1, on the reverse strand, counting down.
ACGTTGATCAACGAGGCGCGCGCCGAAGCCCTCTACAAGGCCATGGGTCCGGCAACCGTCGTCTCGGGAGGCTCGGCGGCCAATACGATCATTGGCGCGGCGAGTCTAGGTTGCCGTGCGGCCTTCATAGGTAAGCTTAAGGCCGACGAAACCGGCGCGGCTTTCGCGCACGATATCCGCGCGGCCAAGGTCGATTTTTCGACCGCTTTCGCAACGGATGGGCCGGCCAGCGCCCGCTGCTTCGTGCTCGTGACGCCGGATGCCCAGCGCACCCTGAACACCTTTTTGGGCGCCAGCCAGAACCTGACCGAAGCGGATGTCGATGAACACGTCGTCAAGCAGTCGGCCATCGTTTATCTCGAAGGCTACCTTTGGGATCCTCCGGCCGCGAAAGCCGCTTTCGTCAAAGCGGCAAAAATCGCGCGGGGAGCCGGGCGGAGAGTTGCTCTAACCCTCTCCGATCCCTTTTGCGTCGATCGTTACCGCGAAGAGTTTCTTGGGCTCATTCGCTCCGGGTCGGTGCAAATCGTTTTCGCCAACGAGAGCGAGCTGCGTTCGCTTTATCAAACCGGCGATTTCGACACCGCCGCGGCCCAGCTGCGTGCCGAAAATATCCTCGGTGTCGTCACCCGCTCCGAGCGGGGATCGGTCGTCGTTACGAGCGACGAGGTTCTCGCCGTGCCCGCGTTCCCCGTCGAGCGGGTTGTCGACACGACGGGAGCTGGCGATCTCTTCGCGGCGGGATTTCTCGCCGGCCTTTCCAAAAGCAAGGACCTCGAAACCTGCGCGAGGCTGGGCGCCCTTGCCGCGGCCGAGATCATCCAGCATATCGGCGCGCGGCCGCTCGCGGACCTCGGCCAGCTCGCCGCGCAGAACGGGATCGCGATCTAATCGAACGCGAGCCGTCTTAATTCCTTTATTTTCAAAGCAAGGGAGCCTAGTCTAATTGATAGCCTTTAGAGCAAAATCTATGGGAGGGCGCAATGGAACTCATCTCACGACGCAACATGTTGTCTGTTGCTGCTTCTGGAGGCCTCCTGACGGCGGCGGCAAGCGCACAAACCGCAGTACCGCAGCCGGAGCGGCCCGGTCACGGCGGGACCAAACCCGGGCCGCGCAACCTCGAGCGGGATCGGCAGAACCCCGATATGCTGGTTCCACCTTCCACCGACCACGGCACGTTACCGAACTTACGCTTTTCATTCTCCGACTCCCATATGCGGCTGGAACCGGGCGGGTGGACCCGCCAGGTGACCGCGCGCGAGCTCGGCGTTTCCAAGGACATCGCCGGCGTGAACATGCGCCTGATCTCGGGCGGCGTGCGTGAGCTGCACTGGCACAAGGCTGCCGAGTGGTCCTACATGCTGTATGGGACCGCGCGAATCACGGCCGTCGACGCGCAGGGACGAAACTTCGTCGACGATGTCGGTGTCGGCGATCTGTGGTATTTCCCGTCGGGGATTCCGCACTCGATCCAGGGGCTCAATCCGGACGGATGCGAATTTCTGCTCGTCTTCGATGACGGCGACTTCGACGAAGACAATACCTTTCTCATCACTGACTGGTTAAAGCATGTGCCGAGCGAGGTGCTGGGCAAAAATTTTGGAGTGTCGGCCTCGCTCTTCGGCCACACGCCCGACCCCAGCGAGCGTTACATCTTCCCCGCCCCAGTGCCGGGACCGCCAAGCTCTGACAAGATTAAGGGCATAACCGCTGTGCCGCAGAGATTTAGCCATAAGATGACGGCGCAGCAGCCGATCAAGACCAAGAGCGGAACGGTGCGGATCACCGATTCCAGCGTGTTTCCGGTTTCCCTCACGATAGCAGCGGCGCTGGTCGAAGTTAATCCGGGCGGGATGCGAGAGCTGCATTGGCATCCCAACACCAACGAATGGCAATATTGGATCGAGGGCCAGGCCCGCATGGGCGTGTTCGGCGCGTCCGGCCAAGCGCGCACGTTCGATTTCCAGGCCGGCGATGTCGGCTATGTGCCCTTCGCCATGGGACATTATATCGAGAACACGGGCACGACACCGGTAATCTATCTGGAAGTTTTCAAAAGCAGCTACTACGCTGATGTGTCGCTAAATCAGTGGATGGCATTGACGCCGCGGGAGTTGGTCGAGGCGCATTTAAAGCTGGATCGGGAGGTGATGGAGGCATTGCGCAAAGGCAAGACGCCGGTCGTGCCAGCGAGAGATTAAGATTTATGGAACCATCGCGCCTGGCGCGCGTCTCTTGGAAAAGCCGGAGTCGCGCCACACACAGAGCAAGGGAGGCTTGCATGACTTCGGATCTCGCCACACCGACCGGCCCCGACTTGCGGCAAGGAGTAGCGTTCGGCGATCTTCCGGACGGCGGCATGCTGGCCGGCCATGCCGGCGGCGAGGCCGTCCTGCTCGTTCGGCGCGGCGAAGACATCTTTGCCGTCGGTGCCGTATGTACCCATTATGGCGGGCCGCTTGCGGAGGGGTTAGTGGTTGGCGAGACGGTTCGCTGCCCCTGGCACCATGCATGCTTCAGCCTGCGCACCGGCGAGGCGCTTCGCGCGCCTGCGCTCAACCCAGTGTCCTGCTTCCGCGTCGCGCGGCAAGGCGGGGCCGTATATGTTCACGAAAAGCTGGAAAAGCCGGCGCCGCGTGCGCTGACCTCGCCTGCCTTGCCTCGATCCGTCGTCATAGTGGGTGGCGGCGCGGCTGCCAACGCCGCCGCCGGAACACTCCGCAACGAGGGCTATCATGGCGGCATAACCATGGTGAGCGCCGATGACAGCGCTCCCTACGATCGCCCCAACCTGTCGAAGGGTTTTCTCGCGGGCTCAGCG
>DATARJ010000063.1:0-11581 GCA_036264205.1 Methylocella sp. | reverse complement strand
TAAAGGATGAAGTCATCGATTTTGCGCTGCTCTTTCGGCTCCATCCATTGGTCGGAGTTGAAGCTCCCGTTGTCGCCGCCGCCGCGCGGCACCGGCATGGCGATCTTGCAGGCCAGATCGGAGGTGTCGAACCCTTCGATGCGGCGGGCGCCGCTTTGACCCGCCAACAAACGGCTCCAGCTCGGCTCGACTCCACAGGCGAGCGGCGAGACCATGCCGAGACCCGTGACAACTACCCTGCGCATCTAAACGACCTTGCGACTATTCCTGCCGGCGTTGCCGCGGAGGAGCGGCACATCGCGCCGGCGGCCCCCGCCGAGGCGTGGAAAGCTTTGGCCGGTTTGCCGGCGCGTGGGAGCATCCGTTCCCGCTAAGCCACTGTGATGTCTCGCCGTGCCTGCTTGAAAGGAATCAAGCAGCGGATGCCTTCTCAAGAAACTTGATGGCATCGCCGACCGTCACGATCGTTTCAGCAGCATCGTCCGGAATCTCGACGCCGAACTCCTCTTCGAACGCCATGACGAGCTCGACCGTGTCGAGAGAATCGGCGCCAAGATCCTCCATGAAATTGGCGCTGTCGATGACTTTGTCGGCATCGACACCGAGGTGCTCCACTACAATCTTTTTCACGCGCTCGGCGACATCGCTCATGGTTGTTTTTTCCTCGTCTTCAGAATTTGCTTGCAATTCGCCGCCCCACGCCGGGGTCGACGCAATGCGGGCGCCGCGAACTGCCTCCCTGATCGCTTGTCGGGTTGGTAACATACTTCAGTGCGGTTGGCGAGGGCCCGCGCGATGCCCGCGAACAGCCTTATATCCTTTTAAATCATTGCCATTCCACCATTTACATGGAAGGTCTGGCCAGTGACGTAGGAGGCTTGCGAGCTTGCCAGGTAAACGACCGCAGCGGCGACTTCGGCGCCGGTTCCGAGTCGTCCCATCGGTACCGTGGCGAGGATCGCCGCTTTCTGTTTCACATTCAAAGTATCAGTCATCGGACTCTCTATAAACCCTGGCGCGATGCAATTTACGGTCACATTGCGGCTCGCTACCTCGGCGGCGAGACTCTTATACATGCCGATCATTCCGGCCTTCGCGGCCGCATAATTGCCCTGGCCCGCATTGCCGGTCACCCCAACGATCGAGGTGATCCCGATAATGCGTCCATGACGCTTGCGCAGCATTCCCTTGAGGCAGGCGCGGGAGAGACGAAAGGCGGCGGTCAGATTGACACCGAGAACGCTGTCCCATTCCTCGTCCTTCATGCGCAGGAAGAGATTGTCCTTGGTCACACCGGCATTGTTGACAAGGATATCGACGCTTCCCATCGCGGCTTCGGCGGCGGGAACCAGCGCTTCGGTCGCGGATTTATGGCCAAGATCGCAAGGAAAGACGTGGACGTTGGTTTCTAGTTCAGCGGCGAGCGCGTCGAGCGCATCGCGGCGCGTGCCCGATAGCCCGACGATCGCGCCTCGGTTATGCAAGGCCCGCGCGATGGCGCCGCCAAGGCCGCCACTTGCGCCCGTGACGAGGGCCGCCTTGCCGGTAAGATCGAACATGAGACAATGAAACTCCTGTGACCTCCGCCAGGGCTTAAGCCATGGCCCGGTAAAGAGCGATGTCGGCCGGAATGCCAATTGAAACGCTACGCGCCGCGCTGGCGATCCTTTTGACAAGTCCTGCCAAGACATTTCCGGCGCCGCATTCGACGAACAGCGAAATTCCCCGGCTCGCCATGAAGGCCACGCTCTCACGCCAACGCACCGCACCGGTCACCTGGGCGACAAGAAGCTTGCGGATCTCTTCCGGCTCGGTGACCGGTGCCGCCAGGATATTCGAGACGAGCGCGACGCAGGGCGGCTTAATGGCGGCCGTGGCGAGCGCCGCCGCCATGGCCTCGGCGGCGGGTTGCATCAAGGCGCAATGAAACGGCGCCGACACCGGCAACAGAATCGAACGGCGCGCGCTTTGCGCCTTGGCGATTTCGATCGCGCGATGAACTGCGGCGCGGGACCCGGACACCACAACCTGGCCACCGCCATTGTCGTTGGCGACCTCGCAGACCGCGCCGCCGCCTGTTTCATCGGCCGCTTGCTTGGCGATTGCCCGGGCCGTGTCGTAAGCGAGCCCAAGCAGCGCTGCCATTGCGCCGGTGCCGACTGGCACCGCGTCCTGCATGGCGCGCCCGCGCACGCGCAGCAGTTTCGCGGCCGCCCCCACGCCCAACGAGCCGGCCGCGGCGAGTGCCGAATATTCGCCGAGCGAATGGCCCGCGACAAAGCTGGCGTCCCGCGAAAGATTCAGTCCGGCCTCTGCTTCGAGCACGCGGACGGCGGCGAGGCTTACCGCAAGCAAGGCTGGCTGCGCGTTCGCGGTCAGGGTGAGTTCGGCTTGTGGGCCCTCGAACATCAGCAAGGACAAATTCTGTCCGAGCGCATCGTCAACCTCGGCAAGAACCGCTCGCGCGTGCGAAAAAGTCTCCGCCAAGGCCTTGCCCATGCCGACGGCCTGAGATCCTTGTCCTGGAAAAACGAAAGCCTTGGACATCCCATCCCGCACAGATTTTCTGTTGCCTGCGATTGGCATCGCCGGAAACCATAGTCAAGCCTGGCGCCGATAATTCTGCCAAGCGCCCGGCGAGGCGCATGGAGGCCATGGCCCGGCGGAAAGTCCCACCGGCTGCCTTGAACGAGAAATTAATGCGAGGCTCAGGCGCTCTGGGGAAGTGCGTTGTCTTCGCGCCGCCCTTGCGCAGGGGAAGTGTTCCCAGGCTCGTTGACACGAAGGAACGGGCCGAAGTAAGCCGCCGCCGACCGGTCGGGGTAACACGTCATTCCACGAGTGCTCCGTTCCGTGCCAGGAATCGACCAATTCATAACCAGGGATTCAAATCCCCGGATCAACTCATCGCGGATAAAGGAAGCAGGCGAGGGGATATCCGCCGCCCTCCTGAACCGTGGCAAACGATGGCGAGGCACTCTGCTCAACCCCTTGATCAGGGATAGCGAAAGCAAATCTGCCATACGCGCGCACGCCGGAAGATCGGCATTGCAGGCTTTCCCCCTCGAAAAAGGAGCATCGGAGCGCCGCGCGCCATACCAAAATCGGCACACGGCAAAAATGCAACATGTCCAGGAATAATGAGCGTGTCAATCATTCCCCCGGTATTCCGGCTTGTTCCACGAAACCTTGATGCTATGATCGGTACTCACGATACAAGGACGCCAAACGACGGAGGGAATGATTCCATGCAACGAAAGTTTTTGCGGCGCCTTGCTGGCGCAACGGCCGGTTTGGTTCTGACCGGAACATCCACCTTCGCGGCGGACCTTGGCGTGGCACCGCTCGCGCCTCCGCCTCCGCCCGTCTTTACCTGGACCGGCTTTGAACTTGGCGTGCAGGTCGGCGGGGGAGTGGGCCGGACCTCGGTCAATGTCGAGGGCGACTCGGCGCCGTTCCCGTTATTTCCGTCTTCCGACTCCTACACGGGCACGGGGCCGTTCGGCGGCATTCACGTCGGCTTCAATTATCAGTTTGCGAGCCCCATCGTCGCTGGGGTGCAGCTCGAATATAATTTCGCCGGCATCACCAAAACCGCCTCGGCCCCTCCGCTTAATTTTTTGGAAACCTCGATCCGCCAGTTCGGATCGGCCGACGCCCGCCTCGGCGTCGCCTTCGACCGCTTGCTCCTCTACGCGATCGGCGGCTTTGCCTATGCCGACATCCGCAGCCAAATACTATTAGCTGGCCTTGCGCCTGCGATTGTCGACGAGTTCAGCGTCAACCGCTATGGGTGGGATGTCGGCGGCGGCCTCGAATATAATTTCTACGGCAATTGGACGGCGCGGGCCGAATACCGGTATTACGATTGGGGCACGCGGGGCTTCAACACTGCAGGCTTCGGTTCGCCCATTAATGCGGTCATTCCTTTCGCTATCCCCAACCACACCGCGAGAGAGACCATGCATACCGGCCGTGTTGGCCTGACCTATAAGTTCGCCTGGCCGTCCGCGCCGGTGGTTGCCAAGTACTGAGTAACGCTGTCAAGCAAAGGCCCGGCCCAGCGGCCCGGCCAAAATCAAATGGCAGCCTTGAGCGCCGCCACGGTTCGATGGGCCGTGGCGGCGTTTTCGCGCGGCCCGCGGCTTGGCCGCTTCCGGCCGGGACGCGCCAGCTTGGTCCGGATCGGGGCGCGAAACGGCATGGCAGCACACCCAGCTCGGAACCCCGTTCCTGTTTTATACTATTGGAGAGGGTGTTGGCGACGCGCCCAATCGCAGCCTCCTTCGGGGGAAGCTTCGCTTCGCCGGCTGGGGGCGCTATGATGCGGCAATGGAGCTGATTGGAAGCGGCAAGAGGCAAGGCAATGAAACCCCATGTGAAACCCCGAAACCTCATCGAGGGCGCGACCGGCGATTTCGAGGTCGTGATCGGGATGGAGGTCCATGCCCAGCTCACCTCGAAGTCGAAACTCTTCTCCGGTGCCTCGACCGGCTTCGGCAGGCAGCCGAACAGCAATGTCTCGCTGGTCGACGCCGCGTTGCCCGGCATGCTTCCGGTTATTAACGAGGAGTGCGTGGCACAGGCGGTGCGCACGGGACTCGGCCTCAAGGCCAAGATCAACCTGCGCTCCGTCTTCGACCGCAAGAATTATTTCTATCCCGATCTCCCGCAGGGCTATCAGATCTCGCAATATAAGAACCCAATCGTCGGCGAGGGCACCGTCGCCGTCGATGTGTCGCCTTCGGAGCGGATCGAGGTCGGGATCGAGCGGCTGCATCTTGAACAGGACGCCGGCAAATCGCTGCACGATCAGTCGGCGACGGACTCTTTCGTCGATCTTAACCGGTCGGGCGTCGCCCTCATGGAGATCGTGTCGAAGCCGGACTTGCGCTCCGCCGGCGAGGCCAAGGCCTTTGTGACGAAGCTGCGCACGATCCTGCGCTATCTCGGCACCTGCGACGGGAACATGGAACAGGGATCGCTGCGCGCGGATGTCAATGTCTCGGTGCGCCGCCCCGGCGAGCCGCTTGGCACCCGTTGCGAAATCAAAAACGTCAATTCGATCCGCTTCATCGGTCAGGCGATCGAGGCCGAGGCGCGCCGCCAGATCGGGATTATCGAGGATGGCGGCAGCATAGATCAGGAAACCCGCCTGTTCGATCCAGGACGCAGCGAGACGCGCTCGATGCGCTCCAAGGAAGAAGCGCACGACTACCGCTATTTTCCCGATCCAGATCTTCTGCCGCTCGAATTCGGCCAGGCTTATGTCGATGACTTGGCGGCCTCTCTACCCGAGCTCCCCGATGCGAAGAAGGCTCGTTTCGTCAGGGATTACGGTTTGCCGCCCTATGACGCGGGCGTCCTCGTCGCCGACAAGGACACCGCGGAGTATTATGAAGCCGCGATCAAGCACGGGGGCGGAGCCCGTGATGCCAAGCTTGTCGCGAATTGGGTTACCGGCGATGTCGCGGCCTACGCCAATTCGGTCGGCCTGTCCGTCGCGCAAACCCACATCAAGCCCGGGCAGATTGCCGAAATCGTCGACCTTATTAGCGATGGCACGATCTCTGGCAAGATCGCCAAGGATGTGTTGGCGATCGTCATCGCCGAGGACCAGGATGGCAATCCTCGCGCCATAGTCGAAGCTCGTGGCTTGACGCAAGTCACCGATCATGGCGCGCTCGCGGCCTGCATCGATGCGATCATCGCCGCGAATCCGGACAAGGCCGCGCAGGCACGGGCCAAGCCCTCGATGCTCGGCTGGTTTGTTGGTCAGGTCATGAAAGTCACTGGCGGCAAGGCCAATCCGCGAACCGTCAACGAGCTCCTTAAAGCGAAACTTGGGGTCTGAAAAGCGGTCGCGAATCACCGTTTGATTCGGGTGATTCGCGCGATGCGCGTCGATTAGAGCGACGGCAGCGCCATTGCGCATCATATTTTTTTTCATCCAACGAATTTTTTTTTCGTCCGGTCCACGTGTTCAATTGGCGCCGCGCGATTTGCACGAAGACCGCTTGTCGCGAGTGAAAATCGATCCTTCCAAACCGTTTGTGCCGATCGAGATCACGCCTTGCGAAAGCATCGCGAGAAATTACGAAAGCAGTTATGAGAAGCCTCGATGCGCGCGTGTTCCGAGACCTCGAAAACAGAATAGAGCCTTTAAATATAATAGGTTTTTGAATCGGCGAATGTACCTGACGAGAGCCGGGCCAGGCCCGTTGGACGCGCTGGATCGCATCTTGTTGGCGTCCATGTTTCGCTCGCAGCCGGCCTTTCGCGCGCGACGATCGGGCTTAGGCAAACAGGGGCTACTTCATCGAAATGAACGCTGCCGAAAGCAACTTTGACCGCGCGGGCGCGCGTTCTTCGCGCTCATTTGCGTTGCTTGCGAAGCATCGCCTCTTGCACGGCTGATTAACAACGGTACGCTATGCAAGCCTCTAGTCGGCTTTTCGAATCAGCCGGCTAAAAACAGCAGAGGAACTTTGAACATGGTGAAGGCAACCACCAAAAAGCCAGCAAGGAAAGCCGCGGCGAAGAAGAGTGTCGCGAAGAAGGCCACGGCAAAAAAGGGCGCTGTCAAAAAAACCGCGCGCAAGGCAATGGCCAAGAAAAGGCCGATGAAGAAGGCCGCGGCCAAGAAAGGATCCGTCAAGAAGTCGGCGGCGAAAAAGCTCATCAGGAAGGCACCGGCAAGGAAGGTCAGCGCCAAGAAGGTGGTGCGCAAACCGGCCGCCCGCAAACCTCCTCCGCCGCCGCCGCCGGGCCCGCCGGAGACCGCTTGACGAGTTCACAGGAGGAATGGAGACGGCCGGCCGCAGCTCTCGGGCGCCTTGTTTTGCGCGAGAGGATTTTCTCGTGTCGCCGGTTGTCCCCTCTTGCTGCCCCAGAGGTTTCATTCGGGCGGATGGCCGAACGGTTTCCGCAAGGGTGGCCAAATCCTCGCGGCGCCTGCGAAGAAGATTGGCTCGCTGCATGGAGCAGCCGCCAAACGCACGGGAGCAAAAAGCATCGGGTCCACGCCGCCATGGCGCCCCGTCCGTTATCGTGCGCCGGAAGCAATTGAAAGCTCATTTCGCCAGGCAGATCAGGGCGAAATCGAGCCAAGTTTTGTTCGCCGCTGCCCCCGTTTCCTTCATCTTTTGCCATTCCAGTCCGCATATGTGCATCCGCGCGCGAGATGCCGGCGGCAAATTTCGCGGCGGCGCCGGGGGCTCCCGCTGAGGCCTTGCCGCCCCGATTGCCGGGGCGGAAATTGGCGGAGTCGAAGGAAGGTCAATTGTCGCGCGCCCCCCAACCGGATCCTCTGGACGTGCCGGGGGCAGCGGCGCCGTGAACGGGGGGCTTGGTTTCGTCAACGCATCCAGCGCGAACGCGGGACCGAGGGCGAGGTGAGCGGCGGCCAAAATGAGCCACGCCAAGGCATGGGTCAATGCCAGGAGTGCGCCTCTGCGGGTCGTGACCATACGTTTTGCTGCGCTCATGGCATTCCGTTCAAATCGACGACGTCTTGGAGCGAGAGCTGGTTTCATTCAAATCGCATCACCTTCTGAACACTTTATTCCTGGGACGCTGGCATGCCGCGTTCTCTTCCAACCTCCGCTTTCGGGCGGTTAGTCAAACGTCAGTGTCCATGGATAGCTTGAGCTTTTGCGAAAGTTTGCGATTTACAGGGGATTTTGAAAATACCCGGCGCAAGATCGATCGACAATGAAGGCATTGATCTTGGCCGCGGCGCGGAGGACATAGGGCTCCTTCAGCCAGAGTGAAGTGCTGCAATAAAACGCCGCGCATGGCGCGACCGTAATGTTCGATCCCTCGTCCGCGGTTCGGCGCGCGCTGCCGGTGCCGTGGCAACGAGACGGACGGTGGGAACAAGGGCTAGCTAGGCCGCGTACCTCAGCTCAAAACGCAGCTCTTCACCCACCAGGATGGATGCGCGCGAAGAATCGCTTTTTTCGCGCGTGCCGCGGACCTGCAATCCTTGAAGAGAGCAAAACAGGTCGCTCCGGACCCCGTCATCCGGGCGAGACGGCAACCAGGCGCGGCGGCCAGAACAGCAAGTAAATCGCCGATGACCGGGGCGATCAGGCAGGCAGCCGCCTCCATGTCGTTACGGCCTTTTCGCAAAGCCGCGATCAATGCGTCCGCCGGCATTCCTGGATAAAGCTTAGGGTGTCCGCCGAAACCGGTCGCCGTGCCAGGCGCGATCTTCATGCGTGAGAAAACTTCCTTCGTTGCGACGGGCTCGCCGGGATTGACCAGCAGGCCGATGAGCGGCGACAGCGCGAGCCAAGGGCCTAGCTCATCGCCCACGCCCCGCATCATGCGCGCGCGGCCGATGAGACAAACCGGGACATCCGCTCCAGTTGCCCGCGCGGCTTCCATCACGCCCGTGTCGTCGAGCGCAACCGCGTTGGCGCGGGCAAGCAGACGCAGCGCCGCCGCCGCGTCCGACGATCCGCCGCCGAGGCCCGCCGCCACCGGCAAGCGTTTGATAAGATGGAACGAGCCTAGCCTAGCGCCGGGAAAACGTTCCGCGAAATGACGCGCCGCGCGCAACACGAGATTATCTTCCACGGGGCCCGAGGCGGCTGCGCCCGGACCCTCGACGGAAAGCGCGAGAGGTTCGCGTTCGGTGAGATTAAGCGTGTCGCCCCCGCGCGACAAAGCGACAAGACTTTCAAGTGTGTGCCAGCCGTCGGCGCGGCGGCCGGTCACATGCAGAGTCAAATTGATTTTCGCGGGCGCGCGTTCGGTGAGGGTTTGGGGCAAGACGGAAGCCGCGGTCAAAGTTCATTGGAAGCGATCATCGGCAGACTGGTACAGGCCCTGCACCGCGCAGTGTCCCGCATGGCGCTTCACGGCACATTGCCTGTGCACGCTGCGGGAGCATTAGCCCCCGTTTTTTTTCGGTTCGGTTTGGGCCGCGGCTGGATGGGTCTCCTCGTCGAGACCATGTTCAATCTTGTGCAGGATTTTGACCTTATCCTCCGGCTCGGGATCGAGGTCACGCGCGTGATTCCACTGGAAATGCGCCTCGAGTTTGCGTCCGGCACGCCAATAGGCATCGCCGAGATGGTCATTGATCACTGGATCGGAAGGTTTAAGGTCGATCGCCCGTTCGAGTTGCTTCACCGCCTCGTCGTTGCGGCCGAGTTTGTAATTCGCCCAGCCAAGACTATCGACGATATATCCGTCGGTCGGCCGCAGTTCGACCGCCCGCCGCAGCATGTTGAAGGCTTCCTCGAGGTTCATGCCCTGATCGACCCAGCTGTAGCCAAGGTAGTTCAAGACCATGGGCTGATCAGGAAACAAGGCGAGCGCCTGCACTAGGTCGGCTTCCGCCTCCGGCCACTTCTTTTCGCGCTCATAGGAAATTCCCCGGAAATAATAAATTGGCCAATTGGCTCTTTCGGGCTTGTTCGTCTCCGCCAACGCACGCGAATAGGTCTCTATCGCCTCGGCATAATGCTTGTGCGTGCGGTGCAAATTGCCAAGCGCGGATAAGGCGTCCTCGTTCGTTGGGTTTTCGTCGACGATCCGCTTGAGAAACTTGGCGGCCTCGTCCGGGCGGCCCAACGCTTCGAGAATCTGGCCGGTCTGGATATCGGCCGTGGTGCGCAAGGGATCGTTTTGGTGCACCATTTCATACACATCAATGGCCTGCTCGTTCTGTTTGAGGCGCTCGTAGATATCGCCCAAGGTAATGATGGCGAGGCTGTTTTGCGGGGAGAGATAGAGCGCGAGCCTTAGATAGATCATGGCCGCGAGTTCGTCGCCCTGCTGGCTGCCCGCGGCGCCAAGGCCATAGAGCACTTCAGCCGCGCCCTCCCCGGCATCCTTGACCAGCGGTTCCAGCGGTTTGCCGGCCTTGATGTCGGCGCGCGCGGCGGCCACGATTGGATGGTTGGGAAGAATTTGATCGAAGGCCTCGTAAGCCCGGAGTGCTTCGTCGCGGTCGCCGTGGCGGGCCATGAAACGAGCATAGGCATCGACAAGACGCAGAGTGTTCTTGTCGGCGGCGTAGGCCGCCTGGATTCGCTTCAAGGCTTCTTGCGAATCATTGGCGGCGTCGGCGATGAGGGCAGCATGATAATCGCGGAAAACTCCGAAATTTTCGCCGCGGAGCTTAGCGACGAGGTTGAGTGCGCGGCGCGTATCGCGGGCGCCCGCATAGGACCAAGCGGTCAGCAGCGTCGCGGTAACGTCGCGCTGCTGGCCGGCGCCGCCCTTCGCGAAATAGGCGCGCGCGGTAGCGAACCGCTTCGCCTTGATTGCCTTGACGCCCAAGGCGAGGTGCGCGAGGCTATTGTTTGGATCGTGCGCGAGCAGACGATTGGCGAGGCCGAAGGCGTCCTGCATATTGCCGTTCGAGACCGCCGCGACGAAGGCGCGCTCAATCAGATTCGGATTGCGCGGATCGAACCGCAGCGCCTCGCGAAAGAAAGTTGCCGCGGCCACGGTATCGCGTTCGGAGCCCGCGACAACCGCGGCAAGATAATTGCCCGACGGGCTTTCGCCGACCTCGAAAGGGGCTGCTATGGCCATGGCCACATTTTCCCGCGCCCGCGCTTGCGCGCTCACTAGCGCGACCGGAAAAGTTAACGCCAGCAACAAGAGCACCGAGAACCCGCGCACGGCGCGGCGGCGGCAACGCCGCACATGAACTTTCCGGCCATCGTCTTTCTGGGCAGACTTCAACTTGATCAGCATATAACCGCTTTTCCGTGCATGATGCGATAGTCCGGCCGCCAAGGGCGCGATCACCCGATGTCTCGCGACGAACATGGCCGTTTTGCGTTGCCCCGACTAATTCCCGGTTTCACGGTAGGGGCTACGCTCCGGTGCCGGAGGCAAATCCAAATAGGTTGGGGGCGGCCATTCGGACGGGTTGGCGCGAAACCGCGAAGGATCAACTCTGCCCAGGCCTTAGCTTGTAGAAAATATGATGCCCAATAACGTCCATTTTTTCAAGTCTTTTTGCCCAGCGTGGCCGGACATAATTGGCATGAAAATGGGTTGAGCCGCCGATATCCGAAACATAGGCCTTGCCGTTTGTCACTTCGCCGGCGATACGGACCGCCTGCCGCCAAGCATCGGGTTCCTCGATGCGCAGGGACTTGCCTTCGCAGGCAAAAGAGAACTGGCAAGCGTTGTAATGCCGCCGGTTTTGGTAGACAACGCCGCAGATCGTCGCCGGATAAAGCCCGCTCGAGACCCGGTTCAAGACAACCTGCGCAACCGCCGCCTGACCTCCCCAGGATTCGCCGCGAGCTTCGAAATAGATCGCTTCGGCAAGGCAACGATTTTCCCGCGCCAATTTCTCCTGATCGACGAGCGCCGCATAATTTGGCCGCACACCCGTCGCGGGAATCTCCCCCATGCCGGGCGCCCAGGTCAGCGCCACGACCTCGACCGGTACCGAATCCGCCAGGGCGGGCGTCGCCGATCCAAGCGTGATCGCGCGGCGGATCGCGGGCGTCGCTCCTTGCATTACCCTCTCGTTGATCGCGGCTGGCCGCATCGTCATCGCGGACCCGTTGTGGCCGGGCGACGCCTCGGCGGTGGAATGCGT